>NZ_JQGL01000137.1 GCF_000747095.1 Sulfuricurvum sp. MLSB | reverse complement strand
TCTCGGGATTGGCATCGATCCATCGCGCATTGATGAACAGGGTCGCGGGGATTTTATTGGCGATGAGGTAGTCGATCAGCTCTGCATCGTACTGGGAGCTTTTGGCGCTTCCGCCGCAGGCATCCAACGTCAAGGCGATCTCTTTTTTGTCGCTGGCAAAACGGGTTGTGACCCCCGTGACGTTTTCTCCCCACTGTGTGGGTTCCGCACTCCAAAGAAAAAGGGGGAATAAAAAAGCTATAAACGGTGATTGACGCATTGGCTGTTCCGTAATAAAGTCAGATATGCCATTTTAGCGAAAAGGAGATGCGATGCAGGAGCGTTCCGGCGGAAAACTAGCAGTCGCGCCTACCGCCGAAGATGCAACCGCCGTTTCGGACGAGTTTACGGATGAAAAAGAACAGCGCCCCTGCGGCGAGTACCCCGCTGATGGCGCTTTGGAGCATCAGGCCGTGCAAAAAAAATGCGACCGAGGCAACCCCGAGGAGGATCGTGAGGACAAAGCACATTATTCGGTCTTTTCGCGGACGTAGTCGGCACCCTGATGAACTTTGGTTTTGCTCCAGTCCCAAGCGTCGGAGGTATCTTGTTTGACACCGCTCCACGTAGCGGAACAGCCGGTGATCAGAAATACGGCGAATATGACGGAAAATAAAGATGTCACGGGTTTCCTCGCACAAATATGATGTGCAAAAGTGTAGCGAAAGTGTGTTAACGAAAAGAGGATACCCAAAAGGTAACCTGATGAATCTTAAAGTGGTTGAAAATATGTAATTTAGGAAGTTAAAAGTGGTGACCCCAAGGGGATTCGAACAGACTTTTCTAGCTTTCCTGCCGATTCCTTATAATTCATTTTCCCTAATTAAGGGATATAATGCCTATGTAAATTTCCTCTCGCTATCATACAATATCTAAAGATTGGTCACCCAATAGGTAACCACAGAGGGACTACATGGCGATTATCTTCAAAGACTACGTTCAGGTCACCCATAAAGGCAACGAAATCCCGAACCTGAAAATCCATAAATCGGACGATTCGAAGTTCATGTTCGATCTGCGTATTAACGGCAAGCGCACCCGCAAGACGATTACCGTCAACGGATCAACACGCGGCAAAAATATAGAGCTTGCTAAATTCGCTCTGGATCAGTTCATCGCCGAAGAATCGAAAAAGTCGGCACACTCTCAAAGCCCAACCGCCAGCCCCGATATGACCGTGTCCGAATATTTTAATCGTCTCGTAGAGATCAAACGAAACAACTGGTCGCACTCCCACCAATACGGCCTTACCAACTTCTTCAACAAATACATCAAACCGATCATAGGGGATAAAGCGATCTCCGCCGTCAAGTCCTCCGATCTGACAACCATCGGCGCAAACGTCTCCCACCTATCCAAGCGGATGCAAAAACGGCTTTTGGAAGTCATGAACCCATTGATCGAACTGGCAATCGAAGATGAATCGATCCAAGTCTCCCCGATCAAGAAATCTCACCGTGTAACCCGTAAACTGACCGAAGAGAAAAAAGTGATCCTTAATGCCGTCGATAAATACAAACGGGTACATAAAAGCATTATGACCGTATACCAAGATAACCCTACCATCCGCGCGATGTTGTTGTTCGGATTCTACGGTAGACGCAAAAACGAAGTCCTCTCCCTCAAATGGGAAAACATCGATCTCATAAACAATACGTTTATGATCCCCAAAGAGGAAAGCAAAGTAGGGGTCGATCTGGAGTTCTCCCTTCCCGATGAGATCAAAACCGCTCTGGAAGAGATCGCAACCTATACGGGAAAAGAGGGATTAGTGTTCAAGTCGCCAAGGGGAGGGCAGTACACCGAAATTCGCGATCATATCTATGCAATCCGTACCGATACCAAGATCGAAGAGTTCGGTTTCCACTGGATGAGAAATCTAGCTGTATCAGCACTATCAAGCCAAGGGGTGGATGCGATTCACTTATCATCTTTATTGGGACACACTGATACGCATACCGTGAAACAATATTTATCGCTTCAACGGAAAGAATCAAGCGGAATGGTGCAGGAGATATCTAAGGAATTATTGAAGTAGCAAGAAGTTTCAAAGTTGTTGTTTGATGTAAAACTTACTTGATCCATAGCGCTAAAATACGATTTTTGATCCTGATGAGTCAATATTGATATTTTTAAGTATTTTATTTATTATTGTGTTAATATACACAAATATATTAATTTAATAAGGGCTTATATGAATTTAAAAAGAAGATGTCTAATACTTTTTTTTATTTTAACTTCCTTTGTAACCGTTGCATATGCAGATGCTAATCAAAAAAATCCACATCAAGTGATTAATGAGTTACGCGATAGAATGTATGTTATTGGAGAAACTAGCGGAAAGTTTGATAAGTTTATTGAGGCAGAACATAAAGCAGCTCAAGATATTCATGAATATGCTAGTACTACTACCGATTTAACTGCTCTCATTGAGAAAAACAAGCAAGGGCAAACACCTCTTATGGTAGCAGCATTTATGGGGTATAGTGAAGTTGTGGCAGAGCTGTTGAATTATAATATTGTTAAAGAAAATATCAATGAAGTAAATCCAAAGGGAATATCAGCATGGGTTTACACGAATTTTGCTTTTCGTCAAGCTATGTGGGTATGTAATCCGAGTGTATTTCAAGCCCCATTCACTTTAGTACCTTTGTTAGTGACACAACCTTATTATCAGCAATCTGCAGAAAACCCATATAAAAGAACAAGGCGTTTACTTGAAGAAGCCGGAGCGAAAACTGATATGCTTGCCGTCAAAGGTTTTTGGATGGATACGTGTAAATTACAACAGGACAAGACTCGTAAAAAAGTCGAAAATAGTAAAGATATTCTTGACACAGTTCTTGATGAAGGTGCAGAACAATTTAATCACTTCATGGCAAGTAGGATAAAATAAAAACAAATAAAATGTATTTTATTCTTAAGCTTCCTATTGGGAGATGTAGATAAATCTCTAGCAAGGCGTTAAGTATTTTTTGCTACTTGACACTCTCTCTTAAACGCGCTAAACTTTTCCCGACCCGATCAAACGGGCAAATTAAATTACCGGTTCTTGGAATCGCATCACAAGGTAATAAAAAGCAAATAACGTACAAATACAGTCATATTGGTATATATAGGCATAAATAGCATAGACGTCATAAGAAAAAGCGTGGAGTAACTCGATTAATTCACGAGTGAGATAGAAACGCAATGGAAGACATAGTAAGCACGCAGTAGCCGCAATCAGCCCGCAGAAGCACTCCAGATACACACAGAAGCATATAGACATACTTAAACATTTTATTTATTGTTATTCCGTCCGCCCGCCGCTATTCCCCCCTGCGTGGGACTATGTCCCCATGCAGGGAGTAGGCGGGGCTTGGCCTTTTAAAGACCACCACGGTTATACCGTGGGGGCAACAACGAGCCAAAGAGGTCGTTTGACACGATCAGGCTATCGAGGCGTTAGGATGAAATGGGGGTATTTAGTAATACCCCCTTAGAAATAAAAAATAGGTAAATACTCGCGGCTTTAGGAACCCTATAAAGGGTTAAAAATGAACACTTCTATTACTGCTCCTCTAGGAATGGAGCAAGAAGTATTAAACGGCGTTTCTCCTCTTGGGGATTTCAACTTTGCGACTGCATCGGGGATCGATTCGGTCTATTATTTTATTCAGTCCAACGCGGACTATAAAGAGTTCTTCCACTACGAGGTCTTTTCCAAAGTCGAGCAGGCCAGAGAAGAACACGGCGGATTCATCCCCAAGGGATCGCTAAACATTTCGATCTCGGACGTTTCTTTCGTCTATTTCGGGAAAGAGCAGGGTTTTTACTTCTTCGGCGACGAGGCAGGAGCCTTGCGCGTCGGGTTCAAAGATCCATACACGAATCAAGGCGTTCACGATATACGGGTACAGCTCCAAGGTCTGGGCATTTATGCTTTGGGCGTGGTTCGCTTGCTCGAATACGTCAACGACACGGTTTTAAAAGATATTTCAACCCCGAATTACTTTATCACCCGTGCCGATCTCAATATCTTTTGCCAGTACGATCTGGGAAGCCTGATCGAGCCTCAATGTATCGTTACCCGCAAACGCTCTTTTAAACAAATCATCGGCAATAAAAAGCGGTATGAAACCCTCTACGTCGGTAAGCCTCCCGCTCGGCTTCGCGTCTACGACAAATTCATCGAAACGAATACGAGCTCAGGGAAATTCTACTTTCTGAAAATGTATCTTGAACAGCACGGAATCGAATTTATAAACCCCTTGTGGAACTTTGAGATCGAACTGCACCGCGACTATCTCAAACAGTACAAAATCAGCACGTTGGATGATCTGCTTACCAATGCCGAAATGCTCTTTCAAAAATTCATGGAGCAAGTGCGTCTAATAGACATCATAGCCGTTTTTGAAAGCGGAAGCAGGAGTGCCAATCATCCTTTATGGGATTATCTAGCTCAATCATACCGTTTCAATGCGATCGAGCAAAAAACCGTCCCTCTCGAACGTATAGAGTATGCCCCCAAAGAGCTTACCGCAAACGACTTTATCGAAGAGTTCAAAACGTTGGTTGAAAAATACGTCGAACACTCGGTAACCATCAATCAAGACGAAGTACGGGAAGTATTGCACGAATCTCAATTATGGTTGACCCGTAAGGCCAAAAAGCGGGTTAAACCGTTTATCCCCATCATCTACCAAAGCGGCAAACACAATTATCTGCTTACCCGCAATTTTACCGCCGTCCCCACTCTGCCCAAGTCGCTCGAACACATCGGCGATACACAACTCAATGAACTAGCGGAACTGCTTGCCAAGGCATTGCATCAGGAACTCTCTAAAGAGGATCAGGATATTGCTCTCATCGTCAAACATACCCAAGCGGTCAACATGGAGAAAGAACGCCGAAGAGCAGGGCAGAAGGAATTGGAACTATGGCACAAATAGACCTGATTACCAAAAGCGATCTGATCGCGTTTCAGAACAAAATCATGGAACAGCTAAAAGCCCTGATCCAACCCGAAAAGGAGTTCATTACGGAGGCCGAATTGATAGGCCTCTTTGCGTTCAATAAATCGACATTGGCAAAAATGAGGATGAACGGGGAGATACCGTACTATAAATTCGGCGGAAAGCTCTATTACAAGATCAATGAAGTGAACCGATTGATCGCAAATAATCAAGTGGGATAAAAGATGAAAGAGAAAACTTAAGCTGAAAAGTGGTCACCCAAATGGTCACCTAGTGAACCTTAAAGTGCTTGAAAGTACGTAAAATAGGGAGTTTAAAGTGGTGACCCCAAGGGGATTCGAACCCCTATGGCCAGAATGAAAATCTGGAATCCTAACCATTAGATGATGGGGCCACATAAATGCGGCTAAAAAAGTGGTGTCCCGTGATGGATTCGAACCATCGACCCCCTCATTAAAAGTGAGATGCTCTACCGGCTGAGCTAACGAGACGTAAATAACACCAAAGCGTTTCCAGCAACGTTTTGTGGACGGGAATTATAGCGGATGGATACTTTTTTGTCAATGGTTTTTGAGGAAAATAGAGAATAAAACGAAAAAAACAGATGGGTTGCACCCATTTCATATTCCTGATCTCTCTGCTTTTAGGTACCATAGTGTATTCAAGGGTTTGTAAGCCTTATGCGATAGGAGAGGAAAAAATGGCCTATTATCTTGCCAAAATAGTCATAACGACGCTGTTGATCGTGCTGATTGCCGAAATCGCCAAACGAAGCTCGTTTTGGGGTGCGGTGCTCGCATCGGTTCCCCTCATCTCGGTTCTGGCGATGATCTGGCTGTATGTCGACACCAAAGACATTGCCAAGATCAGCGCCCT
>NZ_JQGL01000136.1 GCF_000747095.1 Sulfuricurvum sp. MLSB | reverse complement strand
TCCCCTCCGATCCGATCAGCCGCCGCTACGTCGATTTGTCGGGGATTATCGGGCAAACGCTCGCACGTATCTGCGACGAAGTCTACGAGGTGAAACTGGGGTTAGAGAGACGGCTCAAATGACGATGTACGGACACGGCGGGGATGTGAAGAGTTTTGCCGCACTTTGCGGCTGTGAGACGTGCGACGTCCTCGATCTCTCTAGCAACATCAACTTTATCACCCCTTCCATCGATTTTAGCGGCGTGGTTCTCAATGCCTATCCGACCTATGAGCCACTAACGGAGGCGTTAGCCGATCATTACGGCGTGAGTCCCGATCAGATGGAACTCTTCAACGGCGGTTCTTCGGCGATTTTTTCCCTGATGCAATTGTTTGACAACGCCGTCTATACGATCTACTCCCCCGCCTATCTGGAGTATAAAAAAGCCGCATCGCTCTACGGTAAAAAAGTTGCCCTTATCGACCGTTTCGACTCAATGGATACCGAGGTCGAGGAGAATGCCCTCGTCATCTTCGTCAACCCTTCCACTCCCGACGGGCGCTATTACACAATCGATACGCTGATGGAGCGATGGATTGCCAAAAACTGCACGATCCTCATCGACGAATCGTTTTTGGAGTTTTGCGGGGGCGAATCGGCAACCCGCTATCTCCCAACCTATGACAAACTCTACGTTTTAAAATCGCAGACCAAGTTTTACGGATGCGCGGGGGTGAGGGTCGGGATCGTCCTCTCTAACGCTTCCAACATCGCCTCTCTAAAAGAAAAAGAACCCCTGTGGAAGATTTCACAACTTGATAGCCATTTTCTCACCACAGCACTCACCGACGAGCCGTTTCGGGTGCGTTCCCATGCGCTGAATGCGGAGGCGAAAACGTATTTGAAAACCATCCTTGAAAATTCGCCCCTTTTTGCGGAGGTATTCGAGAGTGATGCGAACTTTTTTCTCGTCCGCCTCGCGGAGATGAATGCGCGGGAGTTTCAGGAGAGACTGATCCCGCATCGTGTTATGGTGCGTGATTGTTCCAATTTTGATTTTTTGGATGATCGATATGTGCGGATTGCGGTGAAAGAGGTGGAAGCGTTGAAAAGATTTGAGGGGGCGGTGAATGAGATAGTCTTAGGGGAAGAGAATGTACAATAGTTTTTTTCCGTTCGTGGTGAGCCTGTCGAACCATGAACTCCTCACCCTTCGACAGGCTCAGGGCGAACGTATATACAAAGCAAATAGGATGCACTGATGGAATTAGTCTATTTATGGGTTGAAAAATATAAAAATATTCACAATCAGGGTTTTAATTTTAGTTCGCGCTTCAAATGTAGTTATGAAAATGACGAATTAAATATTATTGATAAAGAAGAAACTAAAGAACCTTATTTAAAAAACTTTTTTAGTGACAATATCAATGTTACGGCGATTGTCGGGAAAAATGGAAGCGGGAAAAGTAGTATTCAAAAGTTAATCTTTGTTTTGATATTTTTTAAAAAGTTTGAAAATAATTTTAATACATCAAGTCAAGATATAAGATATTCATTAATTAATCTAATAAATAATTTTGTTCACAAAAACATTTTTTTGATTGTAAACATAAATAATCAACGCAAAAAAATATCTTTGAGAAGTAGTATTTATAAATTAAATTCTAATAAGTCTAACTATGATTTTTTAGATGTTTTCCCTCAACTTAAAGGATTAATACCTTGTGCTATAGATGATCAATATGAAGAATTGAATGGTAATGATATTAATTTTTTTAATACACATTTTAATTATATGATCGATACTTGGTATGATGGGTGGCAAGATCAATGGATAAAAAGGATATATCACCGAACTGATGGGTATGATATTCCATTGTTATTGGAACCGTACAAAGGCCATTATAATCAAATAATTGACATTGATAATTTGGAATATTTAAACAATCAAAAAGTTTTAGCTTTGCAGAATAAAATTAAAGATAGTAAGCAAATCACTAGTTTTTTCAAACCTAATAAGCTTTATCTGCAAATTAACTATCAAAAATTAGCTGATAAATATATGCAGGGATATGGATATACGGATGAAACTGAAATTAAAAATACACTCATGAAAGAATTTCAAGATTTAGATAAGATTAATAAATTATATATTGCTTTAAAGATACTTACTACAGATAAGAAAAATTTTCATGATGAAACTATTCAAACTAAATTAAAATCATATTATAGCACTGAAGAATATGCGACTGATAAAGACACCATGAATGCAATAGTTAAGTTTGTTGAAGAAAATCATGATCAAATATTAAAAATTAAAGATTACTCAACTGAAAAACTTCAAAACTGTGTCGATATGATAAAAAATAATGCAGATTTTCACTATTTATACAACCTTACAAAAACATCTGGTGTAAGTATTCAGGAATATCAAAAGCATTTTGCAATTATCCCACCTTGGGTTAGTGTTGAGTTCTATGCTGATGACAAAAAATATAGCGCTTTAAGTGGTGGAGAAAAAATGTTTTTTTCTTTTATGATAAATTTACTTTATCAAGTTAACAATGTACAAAAAAGCGGTAAATATAATACTATTAATATTTTTTTAGATGAAGTAGAATTTGGATTACACCCTGATTGGCAGAAAAGGTTTGTAGAAGAAATTTTATTTTCTTTACAAGATTTTACAATAAAAATAAATATTCTTTTTGCAACCCATTCCCCATTTATCCTATCAGATATTCCAAGAGAAAATGTAATTTTTCTCGAAGATGGTAAACAAATCGATGTAAAGATTGATACCTTCGGGGCAAATATTCATACCCTTCTTTCTCACGGCTTTTTTATGGATGATGGTTTAATGGGAGAGTTTGCGAAAGAGAAAATCAATGAAGTAATTAAGCTGTTAAAAAACAAAAGAAAATTATCTCAAAAGAACCTCAGCCACTGCGAAAATATTATCTCTATTATCGGTGAACCGGTTTTACAAAAGACGCTTCAAAATATGCTGAATGAAAAAAAATCGTCCCATCTAACCAAACTTGAAAAACTGCAAATTCAGCAAAAAGAAATTGAAGAACAAATCAATGCATTGGAAAAACGTCTATGAAGCAAGTCGATTTATCGATAGTCGATAGCAACTTTTTGGATACTTACATAGATTCTATTGCTATAGATGATATAAAAACAAAGCTTCGAGCGTTGAATTTACCTATTCTTGGACCCATCATCAGGGATTTGGAAAGAATTATCAAAGCCGATGTCAACACAATTAAATCAAGCTACTTGAATCTATTGGATTCACTCACCAAAGAAGAGAAAAAAAAAGTTGAACTAGCTTTTGATTATTCTGAACACAGAAAACAAGAACCATTCATGCAAAATTTTCAAAAGCTGAATATAAAAAGCTGCCCATTCTGCAATAACAACTATGTATATTATTTCCAAGATGGTAAAAACACGATTGCAACACTGGAACACTACTATCCAAAATCAAAGTATCCTCATCTTTCGCTCTCTTTTTATAATTTAATACCTTCCTGCTATGTATGCAATACCAAGTTCAAAGGGAGTGAAAAACATGTAGGGAATGTTATCCATCCCTATATCGAAGACTTTAATCAAAAAGCTTCTTTTTCAGTGGATATTGACAGTTTGCCCGCAAAAAAAGATATTCAATTAAACATTTACCTCAAATCCGATGATCCACGGTGTAAACAATCAATTGACCGATTTAAATTAGACAAAATTTACGCAGAACACAGTGATATTGCGACAGAGATTTGGAATAAAGTACAGATATACAATGAAGATCGTATACGAGAACTTTATGACAGTTTTTACAAACAGCTTGGTTATTCGGAAGAGGATGTGAAAAACTTTGTTTTTTGCAATTATCTGAACCAAAAAGATATCAATAAACGAAACCATGCCAAGCTAACGCAAGATATTCTAAAACAGTTTGAACTGATTTAAATGTTTTACACTATTGCCCTCATTGCCTACCTCACCGACCGCCTTTTCGGTGAGTTTTCCTTTATCCGTCACCCCGTCGTCTTGATGGGCGATTTCATCACCGCCTTTGAAAAGCGGTTTTATCGCGACAGTATCCTGCGCGGGTTTTGGCTCGTGTTTTGGTTGTTAGCAACTGTGTTAGCCATCGTATACCCGATCTCGCTGATCGGGAACCCGTGGGTTCTGGGGATTATTGCCTCAATGGGAATTGCGGGGAAAATGCTCTATATAAGCGTGAACAATGTGCTGAACGATCCGCAATCGATCCGCTATCTGGTGAGCCGCGACACCGAAAACCTCAGCGAAAGCGAGATCAACAAAGCCGCTGTCGAGACCTACGCCGAAAATCTGAGCGACGGAGTAATCGCCCCGCTGTTTTATCTGTTAGTGTTCGGTTTGGTCGGGCTTTTTCTCTACAAGGCGGTCAATACCCTCGATTCGATGGTGGGGTATCGGAACGAAAAATACGAAAAGTTTGGCAAGGTGAGCGCACGCCTCGACGACATCCTAAACTACATCCCCTCACGTATCACGGCAATTATCATTTTGGCATTGTTCGGCAAGCTCTCTGCGCTTAAGCAGACATGGCGTTACGGGGCGTTGCACGAAAGCCCAAACGCAGGATACCCGATCGCGGCGATGGCGCTATCGCGGGAGGTGTCGCTGGGGGGGCCGACATCGTACTTCGGAAAAATAAAAGAGAAACCCTATTTCGGCGAAGGGCGTCGCGAAATCACAGTTCAGGATGTCCGTCGCGCATTAACCCTTCAGTGGAAACTCGATACTCTTGTGATTATCGTATTGGCGGCGGGAGTTTTGGCATGAAATCGATCTCTATTTTCGGCACCTCGTCCGATGCGGGGAAATCGACCCTGACATTCGTGATCGGGCGGCTCCTTCAAGAGCGGGGGTTCAACGTCGGGGTGTTCAAAGCCCAAAACGTCTCCAACAACTCCCGCGTCTGCGACGACGGGTCTGAAATCGCCATCGCGCAGTATTTTCAGGCAGAAGTTCTGGGAATACCAACGAGCTACCATCTCAATCCGATCCTTCTCAAATCGGGGCAGGGGAACAGTGCCTCATTGATCGTGAAGGGCAAAGCGGTGATGGACAAGGACGTCCGCGACTACTACCGCGACCTCGACACCCTCAAACCCGCCGTCGATGAGTGCTTCGAGTATCTGCGTGGGCGGTACGACTGCGTCGTGTGCGAAGGGGCGGGAAGTCCCGTCGAGCTGAACCTGATGGACAAAGACCTCTCCAACCTCTACATCGCCGAAAAATACGGCACGAAGATCATCCTCGTCGCCGACATCGAAAAGGGGGGCGTGTTCGCCTCGATCTGGGGGGTCTATAATCTCCTCCCCGAAATACTGCGCGCCAACGTCATCGGCGTTATCGTCAACAAATTTCGCGGTGACAGAACTCTGTTTGACGAGGGGGTGAAAATCATCGAGGAGCGGTTCGGCATCCCCGTCCTCGGCGTCCTCCCCTATCTCCCCCTCAATCTCGGGTTCGAAGACTCCCAAAGCCTCAAAAACTTCGTCCAGAACAAACCCCATCCCGCCCGAAAAATCGGGATCATCGCCTATCCCACGATGAGCAACTACAACGATTTCGAACCCCTCATCGCCGATGAGAGCATTTTCGTCGAGTTCATCACCTCCAATGTTTCGCTCGATAGCTTTGATACGGTTATCCTCCCCGGCAGCAAACGGGTGATCGAGGATCTGCGGTGGCTCAAACAAACGGGGTTGTTCGACGCCCTCAAAGAGCGCACCAAAGAGATCCTCGGCATCTGCGGCGGGTATCAGATGATGTTTAAAGCGATTATCGACGAAGAGGGAGTTGAGACCGCCGCTTCGGATCGCGAAGAGGGTCTGGGATTTATCGACGACGTGATCGTATTCCAGAGAGAAAAAGTGCTCAACAAAGGGAAGTACGACATCTTCGGCCGTGCGGCGCGGGGGTTTGAAATCCATCACGGGGTGAGCGTGAAATATCCGTTATCCTACGAAAACGCTCACATCAAAGGGACGTTTGTCCACGGACTGTTTGAGGATGAGAAGTTTGAAAACTACAAAAAAATGACACTCGATTCCTTTATCGCAACGATGAGGGACGAGATCGATATGGAGAGGATACTGAAACATGTCGTATAAGCAATGGTTCGACGCCCACGCCCAAAAACACAAAGCGATTATGGCCAAACTCACCCATCTAGACGACGAGGAGGTGATCGCGTACTTCCGGTTCGAGAATATGGTGGAAAAAGAGCCCGATTTCTGCCCACTCTACGCCGAGCGCAAAAAGTGCCACGCCACCCCCGAGCTCAACTGCTACCTCTGCGCCTGTCCGAACTTCCGCTTTAACGAGGGCGGGTTCGCAAAAGAAGGGGAACGAATCCTTTTCAGCACCTGCTCCATCGAGAGTCCCGACGGGGATCGCTATGTGAGTGAAAAGGCCATCCATCAAAACTGCGCCGGGTGCATCGTCCCCCACCGCGAAAGTTACATCCGCAAAGTCTTCGACCGCGACTGGCTCAACATCATGCGGGAGGTGCCGTGTGAATAATGTCTATCTGGGGATCAAATTCGCCCTGAGCTATTTCACCCTCCTTCCCGTCCGTTTTCGCCAGAGCGACGACCTCTCCGCTCCCGCCGTCCTTCGGAGCATGCTCCTGGCCCTCCCCGCCATCGGACTGCTCCTCGCGGGGCTTTCCATCGCCCTTTTCCTTGCCCTCGAACCGCTGGGGTGGGTCGGAGCGGTGATCGCCGCGGGTACCTACATGATCCTTTATGGATTCCTGCACACCGAGGCGGTCATCGACGTTGCCGACGCGATCCATGCCGCCCACGGCGGCAAAGACCCCTATGAGGTGATCAAAGAGCCGACCGTGGGGGCGATGGGGGTTTTGTACGGAACGATGGCCGTACTGCTCAAAACCGCTCTGCTCGCCTCGCTGCTGATGCATCAGCAGTTTGCCGCCTTTGCCGCCGTCGCGATGATCAGCCGTCTGGGGCTGCTGGCGATTCTCTCGTTTTTTGCGTTTCGCTCGACGTTTGTGTCGCAGCTGCGCGCCTCGCTCGCTAAAACGGCTCTGGCGGGGGCGATTGCGGTGTATTCTCTTGTCGGATTTGTGCTCCTCTCGTGGATGTTCGGCGCATGGCTCGCCGCGGGAATCGGGTTTTCCCTTCTTCTCGCGTATCTCATGAGACGCTCCTTGGGATTTCTCAACGGTGACACGCTGGGCGCATCGCTGGAGGGAGTCGAAATCCTCCTGATACTCGGGTTCCTATGGCCCTAATTCTCCTGCGCCACGCTCCGCCGCCGCATGAGTATCATCGGTGCTATCTGGGGCATACCGATGTCGGTATCGACGCAACCCTCTTCGACGAAGCGAAAATTGCACCGCTGCTGAGCGAACGGTTTGACCGGATTTATTCCTCCGATCTTCTGCGCTGCACCCAGACGCTCGAGGCTATCGGCCTGCGAGGCTACACCGCCGATCCGAGGCTGCGCGAAGTGCGGTTCAGAACCTCCTTCGAGGGCAAAACGTTCGAGCAGGTCGAGCGTATGCGGGAGTATGATCCGGCCGTGCTCGATTCCGCCGAAGCATGGCACGACTTCGTCTGCGACGAATCAAGCGAAGCCTTTCGCCGCCGTATCGGCTGGAACGATCAAAACCCTCCTCTCCCTGCTCAATCAGCCCGAACCTCATCGTGTTCCGGCCTATTTGGACTATGTTCGCATCCCCCTTTTTGGGTACAATTAAGATAAAAAAAGGGAGGAGAAGCCATGCGGATCATCTGGCTGCTGATCGTATCGTCGCTGCTCCTTCTTTCCGCCCCGCTGAAAATCACTTTTTTGGGCAATAAAGCCATCTCCGAAGCGCAGCTGTACGAAACGCTGGGACTGCGCAAACCCTACAAGATCGAAGTATGGGAAGATCAGCCCGTCATCGACGAGGTCGCCGTGGCCCAAAGCCTCTCGGCTCTCACCAGCTTTTACCGCGCCAAAGGCTTCTACCACGCCAAAGTCGTTTTCGAAATCAAAGAAGACCGGGTGATTTTCACCATTGCCGAAAACGATCCGATCATCGTCAAGAGCGTTCAGGTCAACAGCCCGATCGATGTCGAACCGATTATCGCGATCCATGCCGAAGAGCGTTTCGATCAGGACAAATTCTCCGAAACAAAATCGGCGATCAAGAAACGCTACGGCGAGCGGGGGTTCTGCAACGCGCAGTTCAATGCAAAAGCATGGGTCGACATCGAAACGGATGAAGCCCATCTGCTGTTCGAAGCCGAACCCGGAGAAAAATGTACTTTCGGTAAAATCGCCGTCGAATCCACCCCCAATGTTGACGCCAAGCTGACCGCATCGATGCTTCGGTTCGACGAAGGCGATCCCTACAGCGTAGATACCATCAAGCAAAGCTATGAAGCCCTTTATGCCCAGGAAGCGGTGGCCCGCGCCATGATCAACGACAACGAACGCAACGGCAGCATCGTCCCCATCACCCTCGTCATCGAAGAGGTCGAGCGTCCGATCCGTTTTACCGCTGGGGTCGGATACAGCAGCGATCAGGGACTCAGCGCGCAAATGGGGATCAAGCACCGCAACTTTTTCGGCGATCTCAAAACTCTCGCCCTCGACGCCCGCTATACCGAGCTGACACAGGAGATCGCCGGAACGTTCACCCTGCCGCTTCAAAACCGCGGGGTATTAGGGGCCGAGGTCGGGTATAAAAACGAGACGTTTGACGGGTATAAAACCGAAAGCACCTACGAAAAAGTGACCGCCAAATACCAAGACTCTCCCGCGTCGGTCATGGCGGGGCTGTTATTCGACCGGGTCCAGACGTACGACAGTAGCGACCCGATCAACTTTCCCGACGATATGCTTTTCATCACGTCGCCGCTGGGAGAGATCAACATCGATACGCGCGACAAAATTCTGGAACCGACCAAAGGGTTCTGGCTGAATGCCAAAGCAACCGGATCCCTGCTTTCTCCCGTCTTTTCGGATGCGACCTATTTCAAAAGCCTCCTGTCGGGAGCGTACATCACGAGTGCGCAAGAACAGCACGTGGTCGGAGGCAAAGTCAAATGGGGGACACTGCGCGTCTATGACGGAGACGTCCCCGCATCGTACCGTTTTTATGCCGGGGGGATGAACTCCAACCGCGCCTACACCTACCGTGATCTGGGGCCCAAAAACAGCGCGGGAGACCCGCTGGGCTTTCCGTCGCTGCTGGAGGGAACCTTGGAATACCGATTTCCGATTTCGGGGGAGTTTCGGGGAGTATTATTCAGCGACCTGACGTTCATCGGAGACGATTATATCCCCGATTACGATACGGCATACTGGGGTGTCGGGGCAGGGCTGCGCTACGTCACCCCCATCGGCCCCATCGCCGTTGACTTCGGGTTCGATCCCGACGATACGGCACAATATGCCATCCATTTTCGCATCGGGGAACTGTTCTGATGACGCACGAACCACCCGAAATTCAGCCGCCGAAACAGAAACGCCGACGCTGGCGGCGATGGTTCAGACACCTTTTCGTGACGTTTCACTTCCTGTTGCTGAGTGCGGTACTGCTTGCGGCGGGCATCGTCTACGTCGCTTTTCGCACCGACAGCCTTGATATCGTCAACACCTATCTGCTCGAACCTCTGGGGGTTCATTATTCACATGCCGAAGGCTCCCTGATGGACGGGTTTACCCTCCACGATCTGCGCAGCGACAGGATGAAGGCCAAAACCCTCACCCTGCAGTACAGCCTTGTCAAAATGCTCGAAGGAGACCACAGCGTCGAGTCGATCCGCATCGACGGGCTGCGCATCCATTTGGACGATTTCATCAGTGACGATGATTCCCCCTGGCCGCTTCCAACCTTTGCGCTTAAGCACGTATCCCTCACCAACCTTCAGCTTATCAGCGACTACCCCGTAGAGCTTGATATCGAAGCCAACGACGGCAGTTTTGACGGCGATGTCCTGAATTTCCGGACATTCCGCTCCAGTTTCAAATCACGCTACGCCGACGGCGCGATCAGCGGCAAGGTGCGCGACAATGCCATCTCCGGTAATGCCCTTCTCTATCCGAATGCGACGGCGTTAGCCTCTTACAGCGGCCGTTTTACCGATCTTCCCCGCTCCGTAGCGCTGCAGATCAGAGAACTTTCCGACAAACAGGCTCTTCTGCGGGGAAAAATCAGCCGCCTCGTTCTCAAGCAAGACCCGACGATCAGCGTCGAAGCGCTTGCGTTTGATTTCGGCTGCCGGTACGATGAGGGCTATCTGGACGTGAATGCCGCCTATCTGCTCCGCCGCGGAGAAGATTCGATGCAGACCAAGCATCATCTGCGCTATGCGTTTGAGGGGACGACAACCAGCGAATTTACCGGTATTCTAGCCTCCGTGCATCCGCTTCCTTCCAATATACTGAAAGGATCGTTCCGCGACGGTGCGGACGGATTCACCGGATCGGCCACGCTTGATGGAAGCACCCTTCGGGTGTCGAGTGCGGACTACGACCGTTTTGCATGGGAGCTCGACAGCGCACATAAAAATCTCGCTTTTCTCTCCTCCCTGCCCGAATTCTTGCGCCTTTCACCGCTGGAGATGAAGGCACAGGGAAGCTATACCCTGAGCACCGACACCCTCGGAGGAACCCTTGAAGCCGCACACAACCATCTGCGCTTTGCAGGGGAGTTTTCAACCCGCGAAGGGGCCCATGCTCTCAACGGTGATCTGATGCTCCCTCCCGATGCGCCGATGTGGAAAGAGTGGAGCCACAAACCGCCGCGTCACCTGAACGTATCGCTCACGCACGATCGCAACACAACCCGCATGCAGCTCTCCGGGGAAGATGTGGCCTTCACAGCTTCCCTGCACGATGATCAGGTCAAAGGATCGGGCAATTATTCGGGTGCCTTTTTCGATATCGACGGATCGCTCAACCCGAAAAAAACCGTTCTCGATATTACGACGCTGGTCCCCTCCGCGTTTGCCACGGTATCCAAACTTACTCCGATCGAACTGCACAAAGGGGAGTACTACGATGCCGAAATACGCTCCAAAGCCCGTGTCAGCATTACCGATACCCTTGAAATCGATGCCGACATCTCGGTCCCTTGGTACGCCGCCGTACTTGATTCGCAGCGTTCTTTCGGCGGAACCAACGGCTCCGTTTCGCTGCACTACCGCGACGGCAACATCAGCGTCGAACGCTACCGGTTTGAAATAGCCGACCATCCGATTACGAGCGATAGGACGTCGTATCTGCACCTAAGCCCCGCAGGCGATCTTATTATCGACGATTTCTGGATCTATGACACGCTGCACCTGACCGGAAAAATCGCCGGCGATCTGAGCGCGTCGCTGCGTCTTGCGTCGGAACGGTTCCGCTATGAAGGGCCAGAGGGAAGCGCCCATGCGAGCGCAGACATCTCGTTTGTGCGTGACGGCGACGGAAATCATCAGCTAAACGGCAACATCAAGATTCTTGATGGGACCATCACCTATCTGCCGTTTCAGCAGTTCAAGGTCATGGACGATGACGTTATCATTGTGCAGGATGTCCGTCCACCGTCGCATACAAAACTCTCCATGAATCTTCACATCACGGCCTCTCAGCCGCTGAAACTGCAGACAAAAGAGCTCAATCTCCTGCTCGATCCCGACATCACCTTGTGGAGAGACCCTATGGGGCCGATGCAGATTCTGGGGATGATGAGTATCCCTTCGGGGACGGCAACGACGGCGGGCAAACAGTTTGCCATCAAACACTCCGAGATCTATTTCGGCGGCGATGTCCCCCTGAATCCGTACCTCAATCTCACCATCGGACATGAAGTCGATTACAAAAAAATCATTATCTATGTAACCCACACCCTCGATTCACCGATTTTTTTATTCACTTCCGATCCGGTCATGAGCCAAAACGACATCATGAGCTACATCCTCTTCGGCACGCCGGCCAATACCGTCGCAGGTTCGGATTCGGGCACCTCGACCGTCCGTGCGGATGCGACCAACTTTATGCTGGGAGCGGGGCTAAAAGGGCTCATCAGCAATACGACCAAACTGCAGATCGATACGATGAACATCCTGACGACCAAAGAGGGGGGAATGGGGTTTGAAGTAGGTGCGCGTCTGAACAAAAACCTTCGCGTCCTGTACAAAAACGACACGCTCTCCAGCATTCTCGTCCAGTATCAGCTCAACCGCTGGCTCCGGCTCGATGCGGATGTCCATGAATTGGGACAGGGAATCAACGCCGTCTACATCAAAGATTTCCGCGATTTTCTCCCCCATAACAAGCCGATAAAAAAGTAAATATTGATTTGAGTCAAGATTAATCGCGCCCGGCCGATTTATACTGTCGTCATTACATTGACAGGGGTTTATTATGATACTCGAATTTATGCGTGACGATCACCGCGCGTGCGACCACCATTATGCCGAAGCGGAATCGGCGCTGACGGCCAACGAAACAGACAAAGCCAAAGAAGCGTTCGGACGGTTTGCCGCATCGACGCTTCACCATTTCGACATGGAAGAGAAACAGCTCTTTTTGGCGTTCGAAAAACGGACGGGGATGATGGGCGGACCGACGCAGATGATGCGCTACGAGCACCAACAGCTGCGCAGCCAGCTCGAATCGATGCGCCAAGCGCTGGAAGAAAACCGGATCGAAGACTTTTTCGGGATCGGCGAATCGATGATGATCATGCTTCAGCAGCACAACATGAAAGAAGAACAGATGCTCTATCCGATGATCGACCGCGCGCTGGGCACCGATGCTGAAACGATGATCCAGACGCTCAAAGAGATGGCGTAATGATCCTCCTCGACACCCGCGAGTTTGACCATCCGATTCCGCTGGAGATGGCGGTCGATACGTTTAAAAAACTTTCGGGCGACGAGGTGATCCACATGATCCATCGGCGGGAGCCGATTCCGCTGTTCGAGATCATTGAGCGAAACGGCGGGCGATACCTCTCTTGCATGAGTGAAGAGGGGGTATGGCACATCTACATCACCCGCAGTCCAACCCTTGATTTGGAGGTATACCGTGTATAATGGTCTTTCGCTCGAGCAGGCCCCGCCTATTTCGGTCGTGCTCCGTTTCTTTCTCACCGTGCCGTTTTTCGGCCTTCTCCTCACCTGCTGCATGTTTCTCTATCCCACCGAAGTCCTGACACCGTTGCATCCGTATTCGCTGGCGGCGGTTCATCTGATGTTTTTGGGCATCGTGAGCATGAGTATGATCGGTGCGTTGTTCCAGATGCAAAGCGTTTTGGGCGGAAGAGCCATCCCCGCGCCGAGCGGCAACGCGCTGATCATCCACACCTTTTTGACCATCGGCATCCTCACCCTCGCAGGGGGATTCGTCTTCGCCGCTCCCGTGTTGTTTACCCTTGCCTCGGTCTTGCTGGGAGCCGCGATCGTTTATACCGCCAACCTTGTCCTTCCCCTCCTTTTCGGAGGCGTTGTCCACGATACACTTCGCGGGATGCGCCTTTCTCTCATCGCCCTGACCCTCACGGCCGTGCTGGGAATCATCATGGCCTCGTCGTACGCATCGTCCTCGTTCGGTTTCCATCACGACATGATCCGAACGTCGCACTATTCGCTCGGCCTTGTCGGATGGATCGGCGCCCTCATCATTGCCGTCGCGTTTCAGGTCATCGAAATGTTTTACGTCACCACGTCCTACAGCGCATGGTGCAAACGCAATACGTTTCGAATCCTCGGCGCGGCATTGGTCCTTAAGATCACGTTTGTGTTTTTGGGGTGGGCATACGGATGGGTCTTCGACCTCGCGATAGCCGCATTGTTGATCGGATTTGCCGTCACGACTCTTAGAAAACTGCGGGAGCGCAAACGGCGCGTTAGTGACGTGAGTATCCGGTTTTGGACTTTCGGCACCGTTTTGCTGATCCTCTCCACGGCGGCCCATACCGCGTTCCTCTTCATCGGAGACACCGCACTGGAAACGCTGGCGCTGCTGGCGTTTGCCCTTTTTTCGCTCGCCGTCATTTTGGGGATGATGGGAAAAATCGTCCCGTTTCTGGTTTGGTTTCACCTCAATTCGGCGGGGTATATGGAGGTTCCGATCATGTCGAACGTCATCCCTGCCGCTCGGGCAAAAATCCTTTTCTGGCTCTTTTCCCTCACCGCCGCGGCGGTGTTGTCCGGACCTCTGATTCCCGAAGCGTTTGCCGCCGGCGCCCTGTCCGGAGCCGCAATGTTTGCGGTGCTGCTGTATAACCTGATCAAGGCCCTCGCCCTTTATCGCCATACCCTTGCCAACGGAACGCGTTTCACAATGGAAGAATCGCCCCCTTCTGCGCTATAATCTTCCTATCAGGGATCGGGAGGCGCGGCATGGAAATTGATCCGTTATTTATTCAAAACAGCGTTCTCTCGCTCGTGCTGGGGTTTCTCATCGGCCTGCAGCGCGAAATGCACACGATTTATTCGCACAAAACAAAAGATTTCGGAGGGGCGAGAACCTTTTCGATGATATCGCTGTTCGGGTACCTCTCTGCATGGGCGAGTGCCTATTTCCCTTATTTCTTCCTCGTCGCCTCGGCGCTTATGGGGCTGCTCCTCGTCGCCGCCTACGTGATCAACAACGTTTCCGCCTCCGAAAAAGGCTCCACCACCGAATTCGCCGCGCTGGTGACGTTTGTCGTCGGTGCCATGCTCTATTTCACTCTGCCGATTTTTCCCGTCTTTATCGCCATCCTTGTCCTCTTCGTCCTCAATCTCAAAGACAAGATTCAAGAGTACGAACAAACCCTAACCAAACAAGACCTCAGCGCCGCCATTGTTTTTATGGTCATGACGTTCGTCATCCTCCCCATCCTTCCCGACGAACCGGTCGGGCCGATGGGGCTGGTGAATTTTTACATGATCTGGATCATGGTCGTACTGGTAGCGGGAATATCGTTTTTCGGATACATCGCCATCCGGTTTTTCGGGACAACGCAGGGGATCGGTATAGCGGGCCTCTTCGGAGGGCTTGTCTCCTCGACGGCCGTGGCCATGAGCATGGCGCGGCGCGTCCATGAAAACGGCTTTCTAGCCAAAAACCTCGCTATCGGCATTGCGCTGGCCTCCTCGATGATGCTGATCCGGGCGGGGATCGAAATGTGGATCATCAACCCTTCCCTGACCCGTCCGTTTCTCGTTCCGATTCTTTTGGGATCACTTGCGGGGTACGCTTATATCGCTTTGCTCTATTTCACCTCCAGACACGAGAACATACCGCAGAACATCGAGTTCAAAAACCCGTTCAGTCTGAAAGAAGCCCTTTTGATGGGGCTGATATTCGGTATCACGTTGGCGCTGATCAAGCTGGCCAATCTGTACGTCGGGGACATGGGTGTCTATGCCGTCGCCGCCGTTTCAGGGATTGCTGACGTCGATGCGATCATCCTCTCACTCTCCTCGCTCGCTAAAAACACCCTGACCCCCGCAACCGCCCACATTGCCATTTTGATCGCCATCATCACCAATTCGCTGGCCAAAGCTTTGCTGGTGCTGTTCCTCGGAAAAACGGTTTTATTCCGCTGGATAGCCACCTATTTTCTCATTTCCGTCGGAACGTTCACGGCGGCGGTGCTGCTAACGTTTTGATAACAAACCGCCCCTAAAGTGTTATTTTTTTTCCCGTTTTGCCGATATAGTCTTATATCAATTGGGAGTATGTTATGCAGATCGCAGCCCACAGTATCAGCCTTGCCGCATCGTCCCTGCACTACCGCAGCGAAGAGGAAAAAATCACTCTGACCGCGCCGAATGGCTCTGCGGCGCCTCAAAAAACGCACTTAGCAACCGCGGCCGCGGGGGAGAATCCTGACGATCCCCTCTCGGGGCTCGATCCGAAATACCGTATCATGGCGATGATGCTCGAAGCGCTAACGGGGCAGAAAGCGACGTTAGTAGCGTTTCGCGCGAGTTCCGCGTCATCGTTCGCCGTTGCCGGTGCAAATACCAACGCTGCGGCTCCCGTCAGTAATTCTCCGATTTTAGAGTATCAGTACCATAGAGAAGAGCTCAACCAAATGAGCTTTTCGGCGGAGGGGAAAGTTCGCCTCGAAGACGGCAGCGTGCGCGAGTTCTCCCTCTCGATCCAATGGGAGCAAAGCTTCTCGGAATCGATGCGCCTGCGTATCCAGGACGGCAAAGTCCTCACCGATCCGCTGGTCATCTCCCTAGACGGCGCGCAGCCGCTCTCTTCCAACGCGTTTGCCTTCAACCTGACGGGCAAGGAGGGTGAAAGCCTCCCCTACCTCTCCGGCAGAGCCGGCTATCTGGCCCGAAACAGGCAAAGGGTTTATGGAACTCTCCGCGCTCGATGACGATCGCAACGGATGGATCGACGGCAACGATTCGGCATTCAAACAGCTGAAAGTATGGATGGTCAGCGAGTCGGGCGAGGAACTTCTCTCGCTTCAAGAGGTCGGTATCGGCGCCATCAGCCTCCAGAGCGCCACTCTGGATTATACGGTTAAAAGCGATGCCGACACGCCGATAGCCCACTATAAAAACGCTTCCGTCGCGCTCGGAGAGAGCGGCGGAACGTACGGCGTATTTGAAGTGGATGTAGCGGTTTAAAGAAAAAAGTGGTCACAGTAAAATTTTTGAACTCTGGAAGTAGCGTAAATAAGGGAATTTAAAAGGTTATGGCAGACAGGAAGAGATTCGAACTCTCGGTAGGTTGCCCTACACACGCGTTCCAGGCGTGCGCCTTCGACCACTCGGCCACCTGTCTATTGGAAGAATGAAATTATATCCGATTTAGCTTAAAAAGGGTGTAGAAACATAGAAGCGGCAATAGGGAAACAACCGTTTCCGGCGTTCCCGCTATAACTTTTCGAAGGAGAATCGAACCGTCATTGTAGGAAAGAAGTGTTAATTTTGTGTAAAAAAATCTTATAATTAGGCCACTTACCCAAAAAGGCTTGCCGTGCATCCCGACGAACGCTTCTTTTCCATCAGCGACGACTTCCGATCTCCCTATGCCCGCGACCGTGACCGTATCATCCATTCGGGGAGCTTCCGCCGCCTCGAATACAAAACGCAGGTCTTTCTGAACTCGCAGGGGGATTTTTTCCGCACGCGCCTCACCCACAGCATCGAGGTCAGCCAAATCGCCCGCTCCATCGCGTCGCATCTGGGATTGCAAGAATCGCTGGCCGAGAGCATCGCATTGGCGCACGACCTCGGACATACGCCGTTTGGGCATATCGGAGGCGATACCCTCGATGAGTGCCTTAAGGAGCGGGGATTCGGTAACGGATTCGAGCACAACTTCCAGAGTTTTCGCGTCGTGACCAAACTCGAACAGCGCTACAAGGCGTTTTTGGGTCTGAACCTCACCTACGCGACGCTGGAGGGGATACTCAAGCACTCCTACCCTTATAACAAACCGTTTTTCCCCTCTGCAGTACGGGAGGCCTTTGCCCTCGATACCCATCCGAGCATCGAAGCGATGATCGTCGACCGCGCCGACGAGATCGCCTACATCAGCCACGACATCGACGACGGAGTAGCATCGGGACTGATCAGCTTTGACACCCTCCGATCAAGCGAGCTGATCCAGACGATTTTGGAAAAGGTCTACGCCGAAGGGGTGCACGAAAACGAAGACGAGATGTTCCGCTACCGTTTCAGCTCCCATCTCATCAACCACCTCGTCTACTCTTTGCTGGAGCATTCGCGCGGCAAAATCGACAACTCCCGCGTGTTAGCCTCCGTTATTCCCGCGTCCGAACCTGTCTCTATCGGGTTCGAACCGACAATGGAAACGCAGATCAAAAAACTCAAAAAACTCCTCTATTCGGAGCTGTATCAGCACAAAAGCATCATGCGCAAAATGTTCGCGGGCAAACAGGCGATCAAAGGGGTGTTTGAAGCGCTGATGGAAGAGCCGAAAATGCTTCCGCCCTATTATCTCAAACAACTCGACCTTCGGAACAAACACCGCGTTATCAGTGACTACATCGCCGGGATGTCGGACCGCTACGCGATGGAGCTGTACAACGAATTGTACGGCAGAGAAGGCTAATACCGCGCGCCGGGTGGTACAATAGCGTCCATGAATACAATAGCAATTATCGGTGCAGGCGCGAGCGGACTCATGGCGGCGCTGAGTGCGGCGCGTGCCGGCGCCTCCGTCACCCTCTATGAGCACAATGCAGCCGTCGGAAAAAAGATTCTGGCTTCGGGAAACGGACGCTGCAACATTATTAACACAACCGCTTCCGCAGACGATTACGCGGGAAATGATCCGCACTTCGTCACCTATCCTCTAAAACAGCTCTCTTTCGGCTATTTCCAGACATTTTGCCACTCGATCGGTCTCGTGCTCGACATCAAAGACGACGGCCGATGCTACCCCCTCTCCAACGAAGCCAAATCGGTACTCCTCGCACTCAAAAGCGCCGTTGCAGAGGCGGGAGTCAGCGTCCTCACCGATACCGAAGTGACGTCCGTGACAAAAAAGGATACGCACTTCATCGTCGAAACGGCTCAGGGGACAAAGCGCTTTGACCGCGTCCTGATCGCGACCGGCTCCGAAGCGGCTCCGCAACTGGGGGCCACAGGCGACGGCTACCGTTTTGCGGCGGCGTTCGGGCATGAGATCGTCCCCACCTATCCCTCACTGGTGCAGCTGCATCTGCATTCGAAATACCATCACAAAATGGCGGGGGTCAAAACCCATGCCGAGATAAGCCTCATCATCGACGGCAAACAAAGAGAAAAAGTGCAGGGCGACATCCTCTTCGCCGCCTACGGCATTTCGGGTCTGGCGATACTCGACATCAGCCAAAAAGCCTCCCATGCCCTTCTGAACCATCATAAAGTGGCTATCAGCATCAACCTTCTTCCCCGATATGAGCGGCAGGAACTGCACAACGTCCTCGAAAAGCTGTTCGCTTCGGTACCGCGTCACAGCATCGAAACCGTGCTCTGCGGACTTCTTCCGGCCAAAACAGTGACCTATCTCCTGGACGAAGCGGCGATCCTGCCTTCGTCGCCCGCTGCCGATCTGAGCATCAAAGACCTCAAAAAACTGGTTCATCTGATTCAGGATTGGCGCTTCGAAGTAAGCGACACGCACGGCTTCAAACATGCCGAAGTAAGCGGCGGCGGAGTGGCTACGACACAGGTGAATAACAAAACGATGGAATCAAAACTGATACAAGGTCTTTATTTTGCGGGAGAAGTACTCGATATTGTGGGAAAACGGGGAGGATACAATTTCCACTTCGCGTGGGCCAGCGGAATGATAGCGGGAAAAGAGATGGCCAAATAAGCGCGCAAGCGCACTTATTTATTTTTTTCCGTAACGTTTACGGTCGGTAGGATCCAACCATTTTTTACGGATACGGATATTGACCGGAGTAACTTCGAGAAGTTCGTCGTCTTCGATCCATTCGAGGGCGCGTTCGAGGTTCATTTCGCGTGGCGGAACGAGTTTGATCGCTTCGTCCGCTCCGGATGAACGGACGTTTGACTGCGCTTTACCTTTGATCGGGTTGACGTCGAGGTCGTTGCTGCGGCTGTGTTCGCCGATGATCATCCCTTTGTACGTTTTGGTCTGAGGCGCTACGAAAAGCACCCCGCGATCTTGAAGATTGAAGAGTGAGTAGGCAAGAGTTACGCCGTCTTCCATAGAGATGAGCGCTCCGTACTGGCGGCTCTCAACGCTTCCGGTATAAGGACGGAATTCAAGGAACGAGTGGTTCATGACCCCTTCCCCTTTCGTATCGGTCAAAAACTGTCCGCGGAAACCGATCAGACCGCGCGCAGGGATCTCGAACTCGACACGGGTGAACCCTTCGCCCATCGGTACCATTGCGGTCATTTCCGCTTTACGGCGACC
>NZ_JQGL01000135.1 GCF_000747095.1 Sulfuricurvum sp. MLSB | reverse complement strand
GTGCCGTGAACGACAACGACCGCGGTCGCATGCGACGATGCGATCGCATCGCACAACACGGCGCGATCCGTCTCATCCATCTCCAGCGAATCTTTGTAAATCAACCCCGTTACCGGAATCGCGACGGCAAAGGTTTCGATGATCGCTTCCACCGCCTGATTGTCGCGGGGGACGAAAAGTTCCCCCGCAATCGGATCGTAACGCTTATTGAAAGTACCGCCGGTATTGAGGATCAGCATCAGAAAAGTTCCTTTAGCGAGCGGACGATCCGGTCCGCTTCCGAAGCTGCCGCATCCGCGGAGAGGAGAATATTCGTTCCCACTCCCGCACGGCGTGCGGCGGTAATATCGCGCTCATTGTCGCCGATCATGACCGAAGAGGGCATATCGATCCCATAATCGTTCATCGCCTTCAAAAACATTCCGGGTTCGGGCTTGCGGCAATCGCACGCACCGCTGATTTCCTCATGATGAGGACAGTGATAGATGCGGGTGATATCGATCCCCAGTGTTTTAAAGTGCTCCGTCATCCAATCGCTCAGGTGGCGAAAATCTTCTTCGGAATAGTATCCGCGCGCGATCCCCGACTGGTTGGTCACGATGATGATCAGGTAGCCTTGTTCCTGATAGGCGCGGCACACTTCGGCGATCCCCTCAACCAACTCGAAGTCCTCGGGTTTATGCAGATAGTTTTTTTCAACGTTGACGACGCCGTCGCGGTCGAGAAACAGCGCTTTAGGCAACGCCGCCTCCGAACATCTCTTTTTCGATGATATCGCAGATGATATGCTCGATCAACAAATGCGATTCCTGAATCCGCGGTGTCGCATTGGAGGGGATGACAACCGCATAATCGGCCATGATCGCCATTTTACCGCCGTCACGCCCGACCAACGCTACTGTAGTCACCCCGCGTTCTTTGGCAGCCGTAAAGGCATTGATTACATTCTGGGAATTCCCCGATGTCGAAATCCCGATGAACAGATCGCCCTCCTGCGCCAGCCCTTCGAGCTGGCGTGAAAAAACATACTCGTACCCGTAATCGTTCCCGATCGCGGTGAGATTGGAACTGTCGGTCGTTAGAGCAATCGAGGGGAGCGAAGGACGGTCAAAACCGTAGCGCCCGACCAGTTCGGCGGCAAAATGCTGTGCATCGGCCGCCGAACCGCCGTTCCCGGCGATCAGGATCTTTTTCTTGTTTCTGTACACGTCCACACACGCCTTTGCGACATCCACGAGAAGATTGACCAGTGCATCGTTTTCCAAGATTGCCTGTTTCGTTGCCGCCGAATCGGCGATTTGCTTCGTAATGTAATTTTTCATGTGTTTCCTTTAATATCGAATTCCCGTGACGCTTCGAACTTTTTCGATCGTCTCGGCAGCTGCGGCGCCAGCTTTGGCCGCTCCCGCTTTTAAAATATCGCGTACTTCGTCCTGATGCGCTTCAAAATACGCACGCCGTTCGCGATAAGGCCGGAAATATTCCCAGATCACATCGTGGGTGTAGAGTTTGAAATGACCGTGTCCCTCGCCGCCGCGCTTATAGCGCTCCTGCAACGCCTGCGTCTGCTCATAGTCCAAAAAGAGCTTGACGATATTGTAGACGTTGCATCCTTCATATTCTTTGGGCTCTTCCATCGGAATCGGCTCGGTCACAATCTTTTTGATGATTTTGGACTGAATCTTTTCTTCCGAAAAAATAGGAATCGTGTTGCCGTAGCTTTTGGACATCTTCTGCCCGTCGATCCCCGGTACCGTCGCGACATTCTCATCGACGCGGAATTCGGGCA
>NZ_JQGL01000134.1 GCF_000747095.1 Sulfuricurvum sp. MLSB | reverse complement strand
CGAGATTAACTCCGGCATTTGTAAATTTACCAATGTTTGAAGTCATATCCGAAAAACTATAAATGGTTTTATCAGCATAATTATTTAGTTCTTCCAGTTTTTGATTAACCTGATCTAGAGTTACAGGCAAACCTTCGGCGGTTCGTCCAGAAGCAAGCATTGTCTTAATTGAATTGATCTTTAACTCATACTCTCCAAAACCAGCTGTAACTTGATCCAATGTTAATGACTTTAATAATTGTTGACCTGCAACTACTGCTTGATTACCGATTTTCATTAATGCCCCAGTAGCAATCGCTCCTAAGACTGAAAACTTACCCATAACTCCACCGGCAATGCCACCAAGCTGATTCATGCCTCCGCCATCGGTTTTATTTAGAGCATCATTAAACTTTTTTAAAGAATCTTCAGATCTCGCGATATTTTTTTCAAATCCGGAATTTTCAAAATCCAGTTGTGCAACACGTCTGTCAATCGTTTTACTCATAAGTTTGCAACCTCCCGTAAGCAATCATCTGCAATTTTATCAAATATAGGTCGCAATGCAGGATTGATATAATCTATTCCTTGAACATATCCACCCGTTCCGGTTCCGTGACCATATTGGATTAATATAGCTAATGGAATACCATTACCAACAATATGATCATTTGTAAATATAAGTTTTGTTCCGTCTATTTCGTATCCCCATTGACTAGCGGTTTCACCAGTTCTTATTGGAGTTGCTTGTTGGAGTGCCATAACACCGATTTGACCGTACTTTTCAAATATAGCCCGTATTCTAGACGGTAATTTGATTTTAGTATCATTAAAGAATTTAAATGTGGGCTGAAATTGGCCTTTATGAGTAATCCGTATCATAGCACCTCCTTTCTTTTAGTCAGGGCATTGTTTTTCAAGATGTTCAAGATATAGTCGTTCAAATTCCTCTTCGGAAACTATTCTCCAACGTGTTTTCTTTTCCCACCAAACGGCCTCTTCTCCATTTCCACCTAATCGTTTATACGTTTCATGAAGAGCGGTTTGAACTCTAAATTCATCATCAGTACAGGCCCCGATATCGCGATGTTCTTTAAAACACATATAAAGTTCATTACGAATTATACCCTTTAAGGCCTCGGCCATTAAAGCTTGGGAGTTACTTGAATCCTGTAATTGACGATTAATTTCCT
>NZ_JQGL01000133.1 GCF_000747095.1 Sulfuricurvum sp. MLSB | reverse complement strand
TTTATATGCGCGAAGTGCGCTACGGTCTCTCCGCTAACGAGTACATGTACGAGGTTCATATCCTCTAATGTCCAAAAAACTCTTTATCGAAACGCTCGGATGCGCGATGAACGTTCGCGATTCCGAGCATATGATTGCGGAGCTGAACGCGCAGGAAGGGTATGAACTCACGGACGACGCGCGCGAAGCCGACCTGATTTTGATCAATACCTGTTCGGTCCGTGAAAAGCCGGTTCATAAACTCTTCTCCGAACTCGGCGGTTTTAACAAGCTCAAAAAAGAGGGGGCCAAAATCGGCGTTTGCGGCTGTACGGCTTCCCATCTTGGCAAAGAGATCATCAAGCGCGCACCGTATGTGAATTTTGTTCTCGGAGCGCGCAACGTTTCCAAAATCGGGGAGGTGATCTACCGGGACAAAGCGGTCGAGATAGACATCGATTTCGACGAATCGCAGTTCGCCTTCAAAGATTTCCGCTCAAGCCCTTACAAAGCCTACATCAACATCTCGATCGGATGCGACAAGCAGTGTACGTTCTGCATCGTCCCCAAAACGCGCGGCGACGAGATCTCCATACCGGCCGATCTGATTGTCGCCGAAGCGCGCAAGGCCGCCGAATCGGGAGCCAAAGAGGTGTTTTTGCTGGGGCAGAACGTCAATAACTACGGCCGCCGCTTCTCCGGTCAGCATGAAAAAGTTAACTTCACCGAGCTGCTCCGCCGTGTGAGCGCGGTCGAGGGGATCGAGCGGATTCGCTTCACCTCTCCCCATCCGCTTCATATGGACGACGAGTTCATCGAAGAGTTCGCCCGCAACCCGAAAATCTGCAAATCGATGCACATGCCGCTGCAGAGCGGTTCGACCGAGATCCTCAAAACGATGAAGCGGGGATACAGCAAAGAGTGGTTTTTGAACCGTGCCGCAAAGCTGCGCGAGATGGTTCCGGACGTCAGTATCAGTACCGACATCATCGTGGCATTTCCCGGCGAGAGCGATGCGGACTTCGAAGAGACGCTCGACGTCATGCGCCGGGTACGGTTCGAGCAGATTTTCAGTTTCAAGTATTCTCCGCGCCCTCTTACTGAAGCGGAAGGCATGACCAATACGGTTGATTCGGAGATCGGATCGGACCGCCTCAGCCGTCTGCAGGCCTATCAGGACACGATCCTTGATGAGATCACCGCCGGTTACCTCGGCAAGGAGTTCGACGTCTATTTCGAAGAGCTCCGAAGTGACGGTTACGTAGCCGGACGTACGGACAACAATATCGTTGTCAAAGTAAAAGGCTCCGAAGAGCGGTTGGGTAAAATTTCCCGTGTCAAAATTACGGAGGTTTCCCGTTTAGTCCAATACGGAGAAATACTTGCGTAAGCAGCTCTTACGGACGCTGGCCCTCTGGATCATTCCCCCCGTCGGAGCGTTGTTGATACGGTTGATCTATCTGACCAGCCGCAAGCGTTTTCACCTTCCCAAAACCGTCCCCTCCGAGCCGGTCATTTTTGCATTTTGGCACGGTGATTTGCTCCTGCAGCCGTATCTGTATTACCGGTTTCGCAAAGTTCCCAAAGCCAACGTACTGATCTCCGATCATTTCGACGGGCAGATCATTGCGCGGATCATGCGTTATTTTAAGCTTGGCACCATTCACGGTTCAACGACCCGCGGCGGTGCGAAGGTTTTGATCCAGGGGCTCAAATCCCTCTCCGAAGGATACGATATCGGAATCACTCCTGATGGCCCGAAAGGCCCGCGTCACGTGATGAGCGACGGGGCCGTCGTGATGGCCCAGAAGCGCAACGCAAAAGTGATCGTTTTTCACTGCGTTCCCTCTTCGTACTGGCAGCTTTCCAGCTGGGACAGGTTCACGATTCCCAAACCGTTTGGAACGCTTGATTTTTATGCTTCCGAACCGATTGATCTGGAAGGGCTTGACATGGAAACGGCCAAAGCGCTGCTGAGAGAAAAACTGATGGAACGCGCTTTTTAGGCCGTTTCGCCAAGGCAAATAATGCAAGGGCTGTATCTGCGCAAAGAGGCATTCTTGAAATACCTTGATGGAATCCGGGGGTATTCGGCGTTGACGATTCGAAGCTATAACGATGCGTTGGACGAAATGATGCGGTACGCCGAAATCAGCACTGAAAAAAATGACCTCGCCATCAACCTGATGCCGCTTCGTCTGAAGATCGCGCCTCTCAAACCCAAAACCGTTTCCGCAAAACTCAGTGCGATCCGCAGTTTCGTCAAGTATCTTCGCCAAGAAGGGGTGTCGGTCGAGCTGCGCGGCGATGAAAGTATAAAGGTCCCTAAAACACTCCCCAAGCCGATTGCACATGAACATATCGTTCATGCGCTGAGCTATGCCGATCCGTTGTCCAAACTCGCCATCGTGGTGCTCTATACGATGGGATTGCGGATTTCAGAACTTTCCAATATGCGCATAGCGGACATTGCGGAGCAGTGGTGCCGGGTCCGGGGGAAAGGTGCCAAAGAAAGAGACGTGCCGATGCCCGAACTTGCCAAGTCGATGATCGGCGCATATCATGCGGCCCATCCCTCTAAAGAGTACGTTTTTGAGCTTGAAGGTCAAAAATTAAGCGAAAATAGTCTAAGATATATGATTACCAAGACATTCGCCGAGATAGGGATAAAAGTGACTCCTCATCAATTGCGTCATACTTATGCGACCGAACTGTTAAATAACGGTGCACGGATTGCCGATGTTAGCGAATTATTAGGTCATGCTAGTATGGCGACGACACAGATATATACCAAACTGGGAAATGCCTTGAAAATGGATCACTACCTTAAATCGCATCCGTTATGCCAAAACCGCGAGGACGCGGAGTGATCGGCTGGCTTTATCAAAAAATTTTTATTGCCGTCATTTCGTACGGAGAGAAGTACGAAGTCACGGTGACCTTCTACAAAGGCAAGAAACGTTTATCCAAAGAGACTAGACGGTACGAAGGGATGTCGGCGATCGAAGAGATTTCCCGTTACGTCCGAAAAATCATTGAAGAATCGCCTCTGCATTATATAGCCGTTTTGAATCCCGATCCCAATCAGGGAGCGCTTGAGGGGTGTTCGGTTCACGAGATCAACGACAGTGCAGAGATGAGCGGAACAAAAACGCTGTGCCGCAATCAAAAATGGATGTTGTACGCATCGGCCCGAGAACTCGAGCTGCTCAAGAAAAAATATGCAACGATCGGCCTTGATTTCGTTTTTTCCCCGTTTTCGGTACTGGAACGTTTTTATGCCGATAAAATCGGCGGCAAGCTGGCCCTTTTCGTGTTGGCGGAAAAAGATTCCATGAGCATCGCATTCTTTGAGGACGGAAAACTCGAATACGCGCATCATTACCCGTTGCACCGGCAGGAAGGGGAAATGGGAGCGGATGAAGGAAGCAACATCGGATTTACCATCGGAGTGGAAGAGGAAGAGCCGAGTCGCGGGATCAATCTGGACCAGATCGAGATGCTGGATGATTTGGAGATTATCGACGAACTGGATGATCTGAGCGACATTGAGGATCTTGATACCCTTGAAGAGATTGTCGAGTTCAGCGAAGAAGAAACGCTTTTCGAAGATACTCTGGTTCCGCTTCAGCCGGGAGGGGACACCAAAGAAGAGAACGACCGTTTCGGCGATGATTTTTACCGTTTCGAATTGATTGAAAAAACGCTTGCCCGCTTTTATGCGGGAGAACACTGTCGTAACCGGTTTGTCGAGACGGTATGGCTGGCGGACGGTTACGGAAACGGAAGCGAACTCAAGCGTTATCTCGAAGAGGAACTTTTTCTGAACGTCATGGTTCGTAAAATCGATCTTGCCGAGGAAGTGATTACCCTTTCACTGCTGGAAGAGGGGATGGCGTGAAGCACAGTTTTATTACCCCACGGCCGAAGAAACTCATTAGCACCGAACTAAAGCTGGTCTTTTTCTTTTTTACCGTCACGATCGCGATGCTGGCGGGAACCTACTCCTTTCTGGGCTATAAAACGTACAATTTCGCCTACGAACACAAAGCGGTCATAGCGCAGGAAAAAGGGCTGAACCGATCGATCGACACGATGGAAGAACAGATCAAGCTGATTGAAGCGGAAGTTAAAATCGCCGAACAGATAACCACCGATAATACGGTCATGAAAGAGAGCATACGCAACCTGTTCGATCTTGTGCCGGACGGAATTACCCTTTCCCGTGCCGATCTGGACGCCAAGTCACTGGTGCTGTACGGGACGACTCCGAACAAAGAGACGTATCAATACATGCTGGAAGCTTCGTTACGTTCCATCTTTCATCAAACCTATACCAGTTTTTACCCGATCGAAAACGGATGGTATCGGTTTGTATCGACCAATCATCTTGAGGATGAAAACACCGAGGAGCTGCAATGAACCGACAGACAATCATGCTGCTGACATTCTCTGTTCTGTTGATGATTGGAGTCATCGGATTTTCGTTTGTGCTGCTGATTCCTAAAGGAAAAGAGTACCGTACGCTTCGGCTGGAGAGCAAAAAAGAGTTTCAAAAACTCGATTTTGCGCAAAATCGGCATGATGAAGTGGCAAATAGGCTCAAAGAGCTTCAGGTACAGAATAAACGGATGATTACGGCGTTTAATACCCCTTTTCATCCCGAACGGTTTGAAAAACAGTATCGCAAAGAGTTTGATGATCTGTATTTAACCGAAGTGACGACGTTTGACAGTAACGGGACGTTTCGAACGTACGAAGTGAATGCGACGTCCAAAATCACCTCACCCCAAAGTTTTTATCACTTTTTGGAAAACGTCAATCAGGGAGAGTGGATCATACGGGTAAACTTTCCCATCCATTTTGAAAGAGACGGCGACAAAATCCGTTCGTCTTTTACGATGAGAGTGTACAACAATGAGGGAACGCAGCAAGAGGGAAGTAAAAAAGAATCGCAAAAATAAAAGAGGGGGAATCCTCTTTATTTGAGCGCTTTTGCTTTTTCGTGTGCTGCTCGGATGGCTTCCATGCAGGCGTTGCGGACACCGCTTTCTTCCATGGCGCCATATCCTGCCGCCGTTGTTCCGCCGGGGCTCATGACATTGTCTTTAAGAACGGCAGGATGGGTTTCCTGAATCAAAGCGCCGAAGCCTTTGAACAGTCCCCGCATCAATTCCACGGCGTCGCTGCGTTTCAATCCTTCGCGTACCGCGCCGTCGGTCAATGCTTCGGCAATCAGGGCCAGATATGCCGGTCCGCTGCCGGCAAGCGCCGTCGCGATGTCCAGCTCTTTTTCGCTGCCCAACCAAAGCGTCGAGCCGATGGTGTTGAAAAGCGCCATCGCCTGTTCCGAAATATCCGCATCTCCGACGAGAGACGTCATCGATGCCCCCGCTTCGGCGGCAAGATTGGGCATTGCGCGGCAGTAGCGGTGTGCGGGGATTTTTTTCAATGCGCTCAAAGGGGTTCCGGCCAGAACTGAATAGAGCGTTCGGGCTTCTCCGCGAAGGCGGGGAGCCACGTCTTCGAGATTGGCGGGTTTGACGCAGAGAATAACGGTTTTCCCTTGAATATCGGCATCGGCGTAGAGGGTTTTTTGCACGGGTTTTCCGAGAGCCTTTTCGAAACGCTCCAAGGCTTCATTTGTACGCCCGATCACTTCGATCGCATGGGTCGCATTCAGCCCTTTCGCGAGCGACAGCGCCATTTTCCCGTTTCCGACAAGGGTAATCGACTTATCCATTCTCGGATCCTTTGAGATAGTTTTTGATCGGCTCGGCAATGCTGAAATCGTTACGATCGTCGATAATGATCTGAGCCATTACCTGATTGTCGGTGTTAAAAATAAGCGGAGCGACGAAATTGACCGTTGAATTTTCAATCGGAGTTTGAACGATCATGATGTTGTAGATAAGAAGGTTGCTTTGCGGCGTGATTTCCATCAATGCCTGCAGTGAAGAAGGGATGTCAA
>NZ_JQGL01000132.1:12999-48443 GCF_000747095.1 Sulfuricurvum sp. MLSB | reverse complement strand
TCGGACGGCTGGTTGTCGTACTCAGTGGGGAGAGAGGAGGAATTGAACCTTCATAAATGGAGATGAGTTCGGGTGCAAACGGTTCGTATTCGATCCCCCCTTTATAGGTTATAGCGAAGCGTTTGCCGGAGTTTGCGGCACGCAAAAAATCGTCTTTGGCGATGACGACGATCTCTTTAAAAAGGTTGAACTTTTTCATGACAGGGTATTCCGTTTTTTGGGTGAATTGTAGCATGCGATCGTTCACAGACTCTTACGGGACGATTTAGCAGAGCAGTATAAGCCTCCACTAATTTTTGTTTATGCAAAAATGGAGTATAATTCGCGAAATTTTAAGCCTATGAGCTTACTCTAAGGATACCTTCATGGCATTGAACGTCTACTACGACAAAGATTGTAATATCGAACTCATCAAAAGCAAAAAAGTGGCAATGATCGGTTTTGGATCACAAGGTCACGCACACGCAGAAAACCTTCGCGACAGCGGCGTTGAAGTAGTTATCGGTCTTCGTAAAGATGGTAGCTCATGGGCAAAAGCGGAAGCCAAAGGGTTCAAAGTTATGACCGTTGCGGAAGCATCGGCTTACGCTGACGTTGTTATGATCCTTCTTCCGGATGAAAATCAGGCTGAAATCTACAAAAACGAGATTGAACCGAACCTCAAAAACGGCGCGACCATCGCATTCGGTCACGGGTTTAACATTCACTACGGACGTATTCACCCACGTTCAGACATCAACGTAACGATGATCGCTCCAAAAGCTCCGGGTCATACCGTACGTTCAGAATTCGTTCGCGGCGGCGGGATTCCTGATTTGATCGCGGTCGGACAAAACCCGAGCGGCACAACCAAAGAATTGGCTCTTTCATACGCTTCTGCGATCGGCGGCGGACGTACGGCGATCATCGAAACAACGTTCAAAGACGAAACTGAAACAGACCTTTTCGGAGAACAAGCGGTTCTTTGCGGCGGTGCGGCTTCATTGGTACAAGCAGGATTCGAAACATTGACCGAAGCGGGATACGCTCCTGAGCTTGCCTACTTCGAGTGTCTTCACGAGTTGAAACTGATCGTTGATTTGATGTTCGAGGGCGGAATCGCCGATATGCGTTATTCAATCTCCAACACCGCAGAATACGGTGACTACGTTTCTGGTAAACGTGTTATCAACGCGGAATCAAAAGCGGCGATGAAAGAGATCCTCAAAGAGATCCAAGACGGCCGTTTCGCAAAAGATTTCATCCTTGAAGGTCAGGCGGGTTATCCTCGTATGAACGCTGAACGTGCAAACGCACGTGCGTCATTGATCGAGCAAACGGGCGTTAAACTGCGCACGATGATGCCGTGGATTGCGAAAAACAAAATCGTCGACCAAAGCAAAAACTAATTCTCCGGGGCGCTCGCCCCACAGCTTACGAAAGGGGCTTTCCCTTGCATGCATAAACCTCTTTTCCCTTTTCCCCGTATCTGGCTTAAACGTATCGGACTTTCCATTGCGGTACTCTGTCTGGTTATCATCGCGATGTCCATCGGCTACTTTATCGGATTTAATCAACTCGAAGGTGAACTGTCCAGAGAACGCGAACAAACCAAACAGCTGATAGAAGAGATCAAACTGATTACGTCGATTGACGAGGGGCCGGCGACACGGGCCGATCTGAAAGCGAGCGAACAGGAAAAAGAGATACAGCGGCTGAAACAGGAATTGCAGACAATTCTCGATCAGGAGCGTCCGGCCGGAGCACTCAAGCCTCAGCACGAATACGCGCCGAAAGATTCAAAAGCACTTCCGCCTCCTTCGTATACCCGTCCAAAAGTTCCTGAGGGGAGCGAAGCTAAGCTGGTTATTATCATCGACGACGTTTCGTATGAACGTGACGTCAAATCGATTCGCTCAACCGGGCTGCCTCTGGTAATGTCGTTTCTTCCTCCCAGCCCAAGACATCCGAAATCGGCGGAACTGGCACGGGGAGAGAGCGGTTATATGGTCCATTTACCGCTTGAAGCAGAACATTTTGATGACGAAGAACCTGCGACGATGCGAAGTGAAACCACCGAGGAGGAGATGGCAAAGCGGATAGCCAACCTCAAGCAGCTCTATCCGAACGTTCGTTATATAAACAATCACACCGGCTCTAAATTTACGGCTGATGCCGAAGCGATGGAGAGGTTAATCCGTGTTATGAAAAAAGAGGGGATTACCTTTGTCGACAGCCGTACTACCCCTAAAACCAAAGTTCCGGCAGCCTCATTCAAAAACGGCGTACGCTACATTGGACGGGATGTTTTCCTTGATCACCAAAGCGGGGTTGCCAATGTCAAAAAACAGATTCGCGAAGCGGTGGCAAAAGCCAAACGCCACGGAAGTGCGGTGGCGATCGGTCACCCGCGTCCTGACACGATTCGTGCTCTGAGAGAATCCAAAGAGTTGCTGAATGAGGTCCGATTGGTACGGATCGATCAAATTTGACAATTTGACATAACTCTTTTATGTCCCTCTTTTTTTGGCTATAGTATATGCCAAACAGACAAAAGAGGGCCTATGTTTGCAACCGTATCTACGGTAATTCCCGAACTGGAATCGATGAAGCGGTATCCTGAGCAGCTTTATTACCGCGGGTCACTGCAACTGTTGAACCGCCCTAAAATCTCCATAGTCGGTACACGGCGACCGAATCCCTACACACGATCCATGACGTTTGAGCTTTCCAAAAAACTTTCCATGTCGGGCATGACGATCATCAGCGGCGCGGCGATGGGGGTTGACCGTATCGCCCACGAAGGATCGGGGGCCGCCAGCACCGTTGCCGTCCTCCCTTGCGGCATCGATATCGCGTATCCGGCCGCAAATGCGGAGCTGATACGCTCAATAGAGACACATGGCCTTAGCATCAGCCCGTTTGAGCCCGGCTTCGCGGCACGGGAGTGGAGTTTCGTCGTTCGCAATGAGATCGTTGTGGCATTGGGATCGGCATTGATCGTGGCTGAAGCCGATATCGGGAGCGGGAGCATGCGCAGTGTCGAGTATGCGCTCCAGATGGGCAAACCGATCTATGTCCTGCCGCATCGGCTTCGCGAAAGTATGGCGACCCATCGTCTTGTTGCGGAGGGAAAAGCCACTGCAATCGAAGACATAGATTGTTTTGTCGCCCAGGTCAGCCGGGTATCGCATCAGGCGATTACCGACACGCCGTTTATCGCGTTTTGCCGAAAGGCCCCGACGTACGAAGAGGCAATGGCAAAATTTCCAAGCGAGATATTCGAAGCGGAACTCAGCGGGGCAGTCGAGGTGCGAAACGGGAGGGTGAATGTGGTGTAGAGACGGCTCTTAGTGCTGAGCCGTACTCTCATACCCGTAGTGTTTGACGAGGTAGTTGACGATGATTTGCTGATCTTCTTTGCCGATAGGGGCTTTGAATTCGTTGACCATTTTCTGAACGGTTCCGCTCCAGTACGGACGGCTCTTTTTCCCCTGATTGAGAATGTATCCCCACGAGTGGCAGATAAGACAGTATTGCTGCACCACTTCGTCATGGTCTCCTTTGACCATGGGATAATCGACGTAAGGCATCTCGATCGGTTTGGCGACTTGTGCAAAAAGTACCGTGGATGCAAGGAGTAGGGCGGTTGCGAGTAGTTTTTTCATAAATAGGCTCCTTACACGATTTTCACGTTGACGGCGTCAACGGCATTGTATTGATATCCGCCGGCATTCCAGCCGATCTCATCGGCTTGCGGCTGGATGTTTCCGATGCGGTTGATGGCACGCACCATGATGGTGTATTCCCCTTTGGCTTTGGGTTCCCATTCATAGGCCCACTGGCGGTAAGCGTATTTGCCGTAGTCTTTTTGCAGTACGGTAGAACTCCAGTGTTTGCCGCCGTCGACGGAGATCATGACTTCTTTAATCCCTTTTCCCTGATCGAAGGCAACGCCGGTCACTTTGACGCGGGAACCTTTTTTGATGACGGTATTCGGGGTAGGATAGCCGATGACCGATTTGACTTTCATCGCGGCAATCGGTTTGCGTTTGTATTCGAAATCGCTTCCCGAGACGACGCATTCGCAGTCGTTGTCGGGAACGGTATACGCGACGTCCATGAAAAAGCTGTTTTGGTATTCGTCGAATACGGTGATTTCCGAGAGCATTTTAACCCAGCTGTCGGAGAAATGTCCCGGGATGACGAGGCGCAGAGGGAACCCGTTGAGATACGGCAAATCTTCGCCGTTCATTTCATACGCGACGATCAGTTCGCCGCTGAGGGCCTCATCGATCGCCATTTCGCGGAAAAATTTTGGCGTTGCGTCCATGGCCGGTTTTTCCAGACCGTTAATGCCGACCCATTTTGCCGTCCCTTTGACGCCGGCACGTTCGAGAATGTCTTTGAGACGCACCCCTTTCCATACGGCGCAGCCCATGGCTCCGTGGCCCCATTGTACGCCGTGGGTCGCTTGACCCGTAGCGGCGTAGTATTTGCGGCTGTTTCCGCCGCATTGGAGGACGGAGGTGATCTCTACAGGCTCGAATTTCGCTTTCAGATCGTCAACGCTGAGGGACAGAGGGGTTTCGACCGACCCTTTTACTTCCAGACGAAAGTCGTTTAGATCGATGTATGTCGGAATGTCCGGCATGTGCCATCGGACGAAGAACTGATCGTTGGGCGTGATGGCCTGCGTGAAGATATCGCGCGGCGACTCGAGCAGGGGCGGACGGTCGGAGATGACTTTGAGCGGTTTTTTCTCCGGGAATGCAATCACGGGGGGGATGTATTCAGCCGAACTTGTGATGATTTTTTTCGGGGTTTCTTTACCCAAAAGGGTAGAGGCGCCTAAAATAAGGCCGGCGCCTAAAAAATGTCTGCGGTTAATTTTATCCATGATAATGCCTTGCAAAGGAATATCACTATTTTATCATAATCGAGAGTAATTTAGAGTATAAGCATGGCATCGCCGTACGAAAAAAAGCGGTATTTTTGATCAATCGCTTCGGCGTAGATACGGTGCGTCTCTTCGACGCCGACGAACGATGCCACGAGCATCAACAGCGTCGATTGCGGAAGGTGGAAATTCGTCAGCAGATAATCGACCCTTTGGGGAGGATTGTTCGGATGCAAGAAGAGGTTGGCTTCTCCCTCTCGTTCGCCGGTTCGGACATGGTATTCGACTGTCCGCGTCGACGTGGTCCCGACGCACAGCAGCGGCAAATCGCCGTGGATCAGGTCATACGCGTCTTGAGCGATGTGAAAGTATTCCGAGTGCATCGGATGATCGGTAATGATCTCGGCTTCGACCGGTTTGAAGGTTCCCGATCCCACATGCAGTGTGACGAAGGCGTGAGGATGGCGCGCACAGACGGCATCAAACAGTTCGTCGCTGAAATGAAGCGACGCGGTGGGAGCGGCTACCGCACCCTCGCGGCGCGCGAAAACGCTCTGGTATTCCCGTTCGTCTTCGCTGTTGTCTTCGCGTCCGAGATAAGGGGGGAGGGGAATATGGCCGATCTCGTCAAGCAGCGGCAGAAGCTCTTCAAACCGCAGCCGTTGGCCATTGAGAAAAAATTCGACTTCCCGTGAGCCGTCATCGTGGAGTTTCACGACGGTGGCAGCAAGATCGCGGTCAAATACAAGCTTCGTCCCTTCCTTGACCCGTCCTCGGACGTAGACGTTGATCCGATAGGCGTCCAGCGGGCGGTTGATCAGCAGCTCTATAGCGCCTCCCGATGCTTTATGCCCGTAAAGACGGGCTTTGATCACTTTGGTATCGTTGAAAACAATCGCGCAGTTTTCGGGCAGGAAGTCATCGATTTTGTCGAAGCGGGTATGGGTGATGGATCGGTCGTCGCGATTGTAGACGAGCAGTTTGGCATGTTCGCGCGGGGAGACTGGGAATGCGGCTATAAGCTCTTCGGGGAGCTCATAGTCGTAGCTGGACGTCAGAAGAGGATGGCGATCAGTCAATCGTCTCTTCTTCATCTTCGGCGATGTAAGGTTCTTCTTTGGGGGCCGGATTGACGGCGCGGACGATCAGTATAGAGATGCCGTAGAGCAGCGTCAGCGGGATCGCCATCAGAATTTGGGTTAAAACGTCGGGCGGGGTCAAAATCGCGGAGATGATCATGATAAGAACGATGGCGTAGCGGAAAAAGCCGGTCATCATCCGATCATCGATCAGCCCCATCAATGCGAGGAAATAGCAGATGATCGGAAGTTCGAACGCGAGGCCGAATCCGAACATGATTTTTGCAAAAAAGTCGATGTAATCTTCGATATTGATCAGCGGAACGAATTCGAAAGCTCCGAACGCGATCAGGAAGCTGAAGCCGAAAGGGGTGACGACGTAATAGGCGAACAGCGCCCCTGCAACGAACATGATAGTTCCGCCGAAAATGAACGGATAGAGCATTTTCTTTTCGTTCTCGTAGAGTCCGGGGGCGACAAACAGCCAGATTTGGGCAAGGACGATCGGAAGGGACGCCAAAAGTCCTGCGAAAAACGAGACTTTCATCGCAACAAAAAAAGTTCCGCCGACTTGTGTCGTCGTCACCATCCCTTGCGCGGCATTTTTGGAGACTTTGGCCACTTCTGCCAGAGCCTCGTTGAGCGGTTGCGTCATCCACGACATAATTGGCTCATGAAAGTTGAACATAACGAAAAACATCACGATAACAGTGGCGACACTGATACCGAGTCGTTTACGGAGTTCGGCTAAATGGGGTTTTAAATCGTCAAACATCAGGCATTCTCTTCTTTGGTTTCAGCAGGTTTGGTTTCTTTGGCTTTAGGGGCAAAGGTAATTACTTCGGGTTCTTTGGGCGCTGCAGGGGCGGCTTTGGGCGTGTCGAGGTTGAGGTCATTTTTGACGGAAGTGAGTTCGCTTCCGATTTCGGTGACGTTGGTGAGGCGTTCAAGCTCGGCGCTTGCATCGGTCAGTTCTTTTTTATAATCAAGCGCTTTTTCTTTGATTTCGGAGAGTTTCATCTCCTCTTCCAGCGTTGCACGGGCAGAACTGACTGTTCCTTTGACACTTCGGAAAAACTTTGCGATTTCGACCATCGTTGTAGGAAGTTTGTCCGGCCCTAAAAACAACACGGCAATAATGATGATGATTAATATTTCACCCAGACCCATTCCAAACATAGCGTAATCCTAAAATAATGTAATAATCCGCAGATTTTATCCAAACAAAGTTTAAAACCCTTCAACCCTCAGCGCGATTTCGTCGGCGAGAAGAAAATCGGTATTGAAATAACGGCCGTTTCGATATACGAGTAGTTCCGCCGTGCAGAGCAGATCGGCCTGCTCTTTTTGCCGCGCATTCAAGATGGTCTCATCGACTCCGACGCAGCTGCGAAATCCCAAAAAGAGTTTTTCACCGAGCAGGTCGCTGTCGCTTAGTGCTTCGGCATGGCCGAAGAGGGGATCGGCAACGTAGCCCTCGACGCTGTTGGAAGGATAAAAGCGCTGAGTGTTCAAAAAACCGACGGCACCGCATCCGAGTCCGATGTAGGGCTTGTGCTCCCAGTATCCCAGATTGTGGCGTGAGCGGTATTTCCCGAAATTGGAAATTTCGTACTGCTCGAATCCCTGTTCGGCGATACGGTTGAAAAGCCAATGGGTCAGTTCCAGCCGCTCTTGTGCTTTTTCGGGGGTTTTTTCGAAGGCCGTCGCCTCTTCGATAGTGAGGGCATACAGACTGATATGATCGATCGGGAGGGAAAATGCCGTATCGATATCCCTCTCTAAAAGTTCCTGTGTGTCGCCCTCGACACCGTAGATTAGATCGATCGAGAGGTGTTTGAAGCCGATGTCGGCCGCGTTTCGAATCGCTTGCACGGCATGGGCGGTATTGTGGGCGCGTCCGAGGGTTCGGAGTTTCGCGTCGTCGAAGCTTTGTACGCCGAAACTGAGACGGTTGACTCCGAGGGCGTACATCCCCTCCAGCCATTCGTGTGTCGCACTGTTGGGATTGGCTTCGGAAGTGATTTCGGCATCCCCGGCTAAAAAAGGGGCTACGGCCTCAAACAAAGGGCGATACAGCGAAGGTTCTACGGTCGAAGGGGTACCGCCGCCGATGAAAACCGTCTCGATCCGATTGCCGGGAGAGACGCCGAATCGTTCGAGCTCATGAGGCAGTTGCATCAGCAGGGCATCCATATAATCTTTGCGCAGCGAAAACTTGTCGACATAGGAATTAAACGCACAGTAAGAGCATTTACTGTCGCAAAAAGGGATGTGTATGTATAAAAGCATGATGCAATTATAGTTTTTTAATAGCGAATAGTTTACAATATCCCCTCAAAAAAATGTAAAAGATGGTGAATGACACAAAATTTGTTCTACCGGCCGAACGTAGCGGCGATTATTGTTTCGAGCGATTATCCCGAAACAAAGCAGATATTTATCGCCGAACGTACCGATTTGGAAGGGGTATGGCAGTTTCCGCAAGGGGGGATTGACGAAGGGGAATCGAGCGAAGAAGCCCTGTTTCGTGAGCTCAAAGAGGAAATAGGGACAAAAAAAGTGGAGATCATCGCCGAGTATCCCGAGTGGATCGCCTATGACTTTCCTCCTCATGTCGCGGCCAAGATGGCACCGTATGCGGGACAGAAACAGCGCTACTATTTGGTCCGCTTAAAGCAGGGGGCGAAGATCGACTTGGATACGAAACATCCCGAATTCAAAGCGTATCGCTTCGTCGGTATTGATGAACTTTTTGACCACATCGCCCATTTCAAAAAAACGGTCTATGAACAAGTTGTCTCCCATTTTAGAGCCAAGGGGTATCTGTAATGCTAATCGTACAAAAATTCGGCGGGACAAGCGTCGGGGATCTCGAACGGATCCAAAACGTTGCCAACCGTGTTTCCAAAACCCTCGAGGAGGGGCACCAAGTGGTCGTTGTCGTGTCGGCAATGAGCGGCGAGACCAACAAACTGATCGCCTATGCCGAACACTATACCGATTCGCCTGAACGCCGCGAAGTCGATATGCTGCTCAGCTCGGGCGAACGGGTGACCGCGGCGCTGCTTTCGATTGCGCTCAATGCGATGGGGCACAAAGCGGTTTCGATGAGCGGCCGTAAAGCCGGAATCGTGACGGACAGTATCCATACCAAAGCCCGAATCGAAACAATCGATCCCGCTTCCATGCACGCCGAGCTCGCAAGTGGCAAAGTCGTTGTCGTGGCCGGTTTTCAGGGGGTCAGTGACGAAGGCAACGTGACGACGCTCGGCCGTGGGGGTTCAGACCTCTCCGCCGTAGCGATCGCGGGCGCGCTTGAAGCCGATCTGTGCGAAATCTATACCGACGTTGACGGCATTTATACGACCGATCCGCGTATCGAGCCTAAAGCGCGAAAGATGGATAAAATCAGCTACGATGAGATGCTCGAACTCGCTTCGCTCGGAGCAAAAGTTCTCCAAAACCGCTCCGTCGAATTGGCTAAAAAACTCAATGTCAATCTGGTCACCCGCTCCAGTTTTACCAATGCGGCAGGGACACTTATTACAAAGGAAGAGAATATTATGGAAAAACCACTTGTCAGCGGTATCGCACTCGATAAAAACCAGGCACGCGTTTCCCTCTCGGGCGTCATCGACCGTCCCGGAATCGCGTCGGATATCTTTACCCGTTTGGCCGACAACAGCGTCAACATCGATATGATTATCCAAACCCTCGGCCACGACGGCAAAACCAATCTTGACTTTACCGTTCCCAAAACCGAGCTGATCGATGCGAAAAAAGTGGTTGAGACGTTTATTGCCGAAGGCGAAATCAGCGAAGCGAGCTACGACGAGAACATCTGCAAAGTTTCCATTGTCGGTGTCGGAATGAAATCGCATACGGGCGTTGCGGCCAAAGCGTTCCAGACGATGGCAGCCGAAAACATCAACATCATGATGATCTCCACGTCGGAGATCAAAGTGTCTATGGTTATTGACGAAAAATACGCGGAGCTTGCCGTGCGATCACTGCACAGCGCTTATTCGTTGGATCAATAGTGCGCCGTTTCGATCAATGGACATTGGAATCGATCCGCTCCGAAGGAGCGGCGATGAGCTGGTTCGAAGAGCAGCGGTTTGAGTGGACACCCGCTACGGCCAATGCTTTAGAGCAGGTGATGGAAGGTAAAAGCATTGTTCTCATCACCGATCACGATCGTAAATGGTTTGCCCATTACATCACGTCGTCGCTGAACAAACGCCTTCAAGAACGTCCGATGATTCCTATTGTTTGCATTGATGCTCTTTTCCCGCACTACGACCACATCAGCGGCGGCGAAGCGATCGATACCCTTACCGATATGCTCGATATCACCTTCAAAGGGGAATATTTTTTCTGGTATATCGGCAAAGGGGACGAACGACGTTCCGATATCGCCAAACGCAGCAGTAACAGCCTCTTGTGGATTATGGACGAAAGCTTTCAAAACGCGATTCGTCTTCGTTCGTTCGATCCTCTGATTGACATTAAGCTGTTGCAGATGTACCGGTTGTTTGACAAAACGCTCGGGGCTCTATTATTTGGGGAGATCGATGTTCACGAATGAACGGGGCGGGATCCTAATCACGGAGCAGATTGAAGAGCGGTCCAAAGAGATCGAAGAATCGCTGCATCCCCTGCGCTGCGTTACTTTTTTGTGCGATGATTTCAAGATCGAAGATGCTAAAGAGGTCATTGCCGAAGCATATAAAAGCGAGGCAAATACCAAAACGCTTATTCTCGGGGCCAAAAGTTTTACCGTGCCGGCCCAGAACGCCTTGTTGAAAATCCTCGAAGAGCCTCCCCGCAATATCGTCTTTATCCTTCTAGCCCCCAACAAAAGCACTTTTTTGCCGACGGTACGATCACGTCTGAGCCTGACGCAGGAGAGAAATGCCCGCTATTACGAACCCCTTGCGATTGAGCTGGGCAAGTTGGATCTTGCGGCGATGTTCAGCTTCGTAAAAGAGCATGAACGGCTTAAAAAACATGATGCCAAAGCATTGATCGAGCAGCTTGCTCATCAAGCGGTTCATGTGGAGCGTCTTAGCCTGACTTCCCTTCAGTTGGAAGGGTTTGAGAAGGCATTGCGGCTGCTGGAGCTCAATGCCCGCTTACAGAGCGTGCTGGTCATGGTGTTGATGAATTTTCTGAAAGAGGTAAAACGTGCACGTTGAGAAACTCTCCAATACGACCGATTTACACCGTGAACTTCACAAACTCGGCGTTGATACGGGCGGCATAGCCATTATGGCGGACAAGGGGACGGCGCATGCGATCAAAATCGCCGATCTTCATGTCGGTGCGGCCAATATCCTCAAACAAGATGCCCTGAGCGTCGGAGCCGATCTGGCTGTTCCGCGCGGAACCGTCACCGCATCGGTTCCGCGTGTCGATGCACTGCTGATCGCCAATGAGCGCCAACTCAAAATGCTGATCCAAAAAGAAAAAGCGCAACCGTTCGGGTTGAAGCAGCTCTCAAACGAGTTGGAGAGCTTTTTGCGCCTCGGTGTGAAAAAGAGTGTCTCCGTCATGGGGATTGTCAACGCCAACGACGACAGTTTTCACAAGGATAGCCGTTTTCAGGGGGAAGCGGCATTGCGCCGGATACAACAGATGATCGAAGACGGGGCGGATATGATCGATTTGGGCGGAGTATCGAGCCGTCCCGGCAGCGACAGCGTGAGTGCCGAAGAAGAACTTGCCCGCCTCTCTGCGATTATCGATCTTCTTTACGAAGAAAAAATCTATGAAAAAGTCCGTTTGAGCCTGGACAGCTATGAACCCAAGGTAATCGCCTACGCATTGGAAAAAGGGTTTGCTATCGTCAATGACATCACAGGTCTGGCTAACGATGAGGTTGCGCGCTTGTGCGGTGAATACAACGCTACGGCCGTCATCATGCACATGCTGGGAGACCCTAAAACGATGCAGGAAAATCCTTCGTACGGTTCGGTTGTGCACGACGTGGAGCTTTTTTTCCGTGACCGGATCGAGAAAGCGGAGCGTTTCGGAATCACCGACATTCTTCTTGATTGCGGAATCGGATTTGGAAAGCGGCTGGAAGACAATCTGGCGTTGATTACCCATCAAAAACATTTTTTACGTCTGGGTAAACCTTTGCTGGTGGGGGCAAGCCGCAAGTCGCTGATCAACGGCCTCTATCCTTGCCCGATCGGTGAACGGCTGCCGGGAACTCTCGCGGTTCATCTCAAAGCGATAGAAGAAGGCGCGTCGGTTGTCCGGGTTCACGATGTCAAAGAGCATGTTCAGGCGATACGCGTCTGGGAAGCGTTGCAGGGATGATGTATGAGTAATACCGTTGTTATTATAACTCTCTCGCTTTTGGTCCTCCTTTCTCCATTTTTATCCCGTGTGACCCGTATCCCTGTTGTCGTCGTTGAAATCCTGTTGGGGAGTGTGGCTGCCTATTTCGGATTTCTCGTCGAAAATGAGATTTTTAAAATCATTGCAAAGGTCGGATTTTTGTACCTGATGTTTTTGGCCGGTATGGAAGTCAATCTCAAAGCGTTCGGTTTTGAAAAAAAATCGCTGCTGCGTCGAACGCTGATTTATTTCGTGATGCTGTACGGATGTTCGCTTGCTCTCTTTGTTTATTTTGATCTGAACGCTGTCTATCTGGTCGCATTCCCGATCTTTTCGCTCGGGATGTTGATGGCATTGGTAAAAGAATACGGCAAAAACGAGCCGTGGCTAGCTCTGGCGCTGAACATAGGGATCATCGGCGAGCTGGTCAGTATCATGGCATTGACGATTCTTAGCGGCGGTCTTGAATACGGGTACAACCGCGAATTCGCCTTTACGTTGGGAGGGCTGATTGCCTTTTTGATCGGATTCGTCCTCTTTTTCAAAGGGATACGGATTCTGTTCTGGTGGTATCCGGGGCTTAAGACGCTCATTATGCCTCATGAAGACGGCAAAGATCAGGATGTTCGTTTTTCCATGGCGCTGATGTTTATCATGGTCGGGGTGATGCTCTATCTCAAAATCGATGTTGTATTGGGAGCTTTTTTGGCGGGCATGTTTATTGCCACCTATTTCAAACACAAAACGGAACTCCCCGAAAAACTCTCCTCCTTCGGATTCGGTTTTCTGGTGCCGATCTTTTTCATTCACGTAGGATCGACGCTGTCGCTGGACGCGTTTACTGATCCGAAGATCCTGAAGCTGGCACTGGCAATTGCCGGAGCCATAATCGGGATACGTCTGGTTAGTTCGTTTGTGGCGTACGGAGGATATTTCGGATTTAAAAATACGGTCCTTTTTTCACTGAGCGATTCAATGCCATTGACGTTTACGGTGGCGATTGCGACACTCGGATTCGGTGCCGGAGCAATCACGCACGATGAATATTATGCATTCATCGTGGCGAGTATGGGAAGCGGAATTTTCTTAATGATTGCGATTAAAATCATTTATTCATTTTTTCGCCGATATAGTCCATGACTTTTTAAAAGTTTTTATGGGTACAATTATTGCAAAAATAATAATCAGAATAGATGTGATTTGATAAAAGTGAGGGTGTGCGGATGGATTTAACGGTTGTCTTAGGGATAGTATTGGCGATAACCTCTCTTTCGGTCGGAGATGTACTGGAAGGGGGAAATCCGCTTCACCTTATCCATATCTCATCGCTCATTATCATTTTTCCGACGGCAATGTTCGCGGCGATGGTAGGAACGGATGGAGAATATGTCCGCGGCGCTTTTAAAAATGTGGGTATGGTCTTTAAAAAATCTCCTGTCAATCTCGAAGACAGAATCAAAGAGATCATCAGTTTAGCCGTTATGGCGCGACGGGACGGGTTGCTGTCGCTGGAACAAAAGGTCATGAATATCGATAACGAGTTTCTAAAGCAGGGTCTTAGCATGGCGGTTGACGGGAATGAAGTCGACACCATCTCCGAAGCGCTCGAATTGGTCATCGAAGAGACGGAAGAATATTATCACGGATGCGCCCACTACTGGATCGTAGCGGGTGAAACATCGCCGGTTATGGGGCTTGTCGGGGCAGTTATGGGATTGATCCTTGCACTTCAAAAACTCGACGACCCCGCAGCCATGGCAGCCGGCATCGCCGGAGCGTTCACCGCAACCGTGACGGGGATTTTCTCGGCATACGTATTGCTTGGGCCTATGGGTAACAAAATGAAAGCCAAATCGCACCACATTGTCAAAGAACAAAAAATGATGCTTGAAGGGATTATCGGGATCGTCCACGGCGATAACCCGCGCACCCTTGAAGCAAAACTTCTCAACTTCCTTTCGCCGGCGGAAGAGAAACATAGTCAATTCAACTAACGGATAACCAGATGGGGAAAAAGAAGTGTAAAAAGGCCGAATGTCCGCCCGGAGAAAAATGGGCGGTTCCGTTTGCCGACTTTTTCAGTTTATTGCTCGCTTTATTTATTGCCCTGTATGCGTTGTCTTCGGTAAACAAAGAGAAAGTCAAAGCGGTCAAAGAAGAATTTGTTAAAATTTACGACTACGCACCTGTCCCCGAATCGGTCAATCCTGTTGTCGATATGGTCAGCGAAACCAAAACGGATTCCGATGCGTCGGGACAATCAAGCGGCACGATGCCGGTATCGGATGGTGGAGCGGTGCTTGAGCAGACCCCTTCTGTCAATCAGGAAATAATGGAATCGATTTCCAACATACAATCCGAGCTTCAAAAAGCATCGATGGGCGACGGTGCGCTTGATCAGGCGATGGATGGCGTATTGATGAAGCTTCCCGCTACAATACCGTTTCGAGGCTCAAGCGTGACGCTTGAGAATGAGGATATGAATCTCTTTGTCAAGCGGATAGCTGATCTTCTTAATACCCTTCCGCCGAGCGTACAGGTATCGGTGCGGGGGTATACGGATGATTCGCCTGTTCCGGCAGGTTCCGTTCACCGCGACAATCTGGAATTGTCCAACCGCAGGGCTGAAGCGGTGGTGCGTGCGCTGATCCAAAACGGCGTTGCCGCAGAACGGCTCTCAGCCGCCGGATTCGGTTCGGCTCAGCCGATTGCCGCCAATACAAACGAATCGAACCGGGCCAAAAACCGCCGTGTTGAACTCTACATGTTCATATCGAATGAGACGCCGGTAGATACTGCGAAACAGCAAAGTATTTTGGATGCACTGGGCAAATTGCAAAAATAATCCCTTTGTGCATCTCTTTCTCCCATTTTAGGCTATCGTGTTTGCGGCCAATCCGCTTTCTTATACGACAGCTGTCCCTCTTGCATACAATCATTTGAATACTTTTCCGAGCGTTTGATCATCCGTTTATATTGCGGACACTTATTATGATGGAAACAAGAACAAGAAAGTAGCGTGCGGCTGGATTTCGCGTTCGGCTTAGTAGCCGAATGCAATTTTGAGAAGAAGGAAGAAGATCGCAGCCATACTTGCGGCCGCAGGAAGGGTGATGACCCATGCCAGAGCAATGGGCTTCATGAGCGTCCAGTTTGCATTGCGGTTAAGCATGCCGATACCGATGATGGCGCCGACAAGAATATGGGTCGAGGAAACCGGGATTCCGAGGACGGTTGCGAACATGATTATAAACGTCGCACCCAGCTCGGCCGCAAATCCGGTAACCGGGAAAATTTCGGTAATGCGGCTGCCGACGGTATCGATAACCTCTTTTCCGATAAACCAGAGCCCGGCAACCAGCGCGATCCCGAAAGTAGCCATAGCGGCGACCGGAACCGCGGATTCGGCATTGATTTGCCCCGTTGCGAGAATATCGATAATCGCGGCAAACGGCCCGATAGCATTCGCTATGTCATTAGCCCCGTGGCTGAAGGCGAACGCGGATGCCGTAAGAACCTGCAGCATGCTGAACAGACGCATTGTCGCTTTGTGCGGCGTATCTTTGTGCATCACTTTGACGATCGCGAATACGATACCGTACGTGAGCGTAGAGAACGTCGCAATCAGCAGGAAAATCTGCGTTTCGTTAAAGCCGAGATTGGCGTGCTTAAGACCTTTGAACAGGAGCATGCTGGCGATGATCGCCACTCCGAAAGCGGCAACGAGCGGAGCATGGGTACGTAGAGCGTAAAATGCGTTTGATTTCTTTTTAAGACGGTTGAGCTCGTGAACCTGTTCTTCGTAACGGGCTTGTTCTTCCGTATTCGCCGTTTCTTCGTTATGCGCGGCTTTTAGTGCGGCAAGCTGTTCTTTGATTCCGTCGATGTGAGCCTGAACCGTATCGTTGTAATCGAGGATGTATTTTTTTAGATACCAATAAATTGCGTACGATGCAATACCTCCCAGTATCGGAGAGACGACCCAGCTGATGGCGATTTTTACGATCTGATCCCAGTGGATGAGACCGAATACGCTTTCTCCCTGACTCATGGTCACGTATCCGAGCGCAATAGAACCGCCCAGTACACCGCCGACGATTGAGTGGGTAGTCGATACCGGGTAGCCTTTCATAGAGGCGAACAGCAGCCATGTGGCTGCCGAGAGAAGCGATCCCATCATAACGAAGACAAGAAGCATCGGATCGAAATCCATGGCGGAGAGATCAACGATGCCTTTGCGGATGGTATTGGTAACTTCCGCCCCCGCGAGCATCGCACCGCTGAGCTCGAAAATAGCGGCGATAATCAATGCCTGTTTGACGGTGAGGGTTTTGGCGCCGACACTGGTGCCGAATGAATTGGCAACATCGTTACCGCCGATGTTAAATGCCATAAAAATCCCGATTAAGGTGGCGAGGACAAAGAGGGAATGATTGTTTTCGAGATAATTAAATCCCCAAACCATAAACAATGCGGTGGCTATAACAAAGATACCGCCGAAAAAGAGGTTGTCGCGAGAGAACATTAAAACTCCATACGTTAAATGTGGGAATGGAAAACGCAATTATATTACATAACGATTACGAAAATATTACAGAAAGGTTACGGAGGACTTCCGTAACCTTGCAGAGAAGACACAAGCCCAAAATCAGGGTAGGAGAGTCGCTTTGAGGATTTTTTGGCTCTGGAGTGGACGATCGCCGCCTCTTTGGCCGTTAGTGGCGATATTATTGAGTTTGGCAATCGTATCCATTCCCTGCACGACCCGTCCAAAGATCGTGTGATAGCCGTTAAGCCACGGCGTAGGAGCAGTCGTGATGAAAAACTGGCTTCCGTTGGTGCGCGGTCCTGCATTGGCCATGGCTAAAATCCCCGCTTTGTCAAAAACGACTCCCGATTTAAATTCGTCTTTGAACGGTTTTTTCCAGATCGATTCGCCGCCCGCACCCGTGCCGGTCGGATCACCGCCTTGAATCATGAAGTTTTTGATGATACGATGGAAGGTGAGTCCGTTGTAATAGCCGTTTTTGACATGGGTCGTAAAGTTTTCAACGGCCATAGGGGCAACATTCGGATAAAGCTCCAGCGTGACGTCACCTTGCGTCGTTTGAAGCAAAACACGCGGATTGGATGCACCGAAGGCAAGAAGAGAGGTAAACAATAAAGCAAGTAGGGTACGCAATTAAGACTCCTGTGTTTGTGGTATAAAGTTGAGGCAAACGGAATTGATGCAATAACGCATTCCGGTTGTTGCGGGACCGTCAGGAAAAACATGTCCCAGATGAGCGTCGCATATCGCACACAGAACTTCGGTTCGGATCATGCCGTGCCCGGTGTCGCGTTTTTCGTTAATGACGTCGTCCTTGATAGGGCGATCATAGCTTGGCCACCCGGTTCCCGAATCAAACTTGGCGTTTGAATCAAACAGCGGCGTACCGCAGCAGGCACACGTGTAGATGCCATCCCCTTTGAAAGAGGCATATTTGCCGCTGAAGGGAGGCTCGGTTCCGTGTCCTCTGGCAACGGCATAGACTTCGGGACTTAATAGCTCGCGCCACTCCGCATCACTTTTGATGATCTTTTGCATCGTTCTCTCCGTGAGGATTTGAAAAAAAGATTATAGTGGCAGTATCTGATGCGCGGCTTAGCTCAAACGTATAGTCATCGGAGTTTTCCGGAAGGACAAGAAAAAGATGAGGAATGTTTATTCCGCTGATGTTTTCGGCTGTGGAAAGAAGCAGATCGTCAAGATTTTGATACTGCAGACTAAAATCGGATGTCAGAATACGGCAGTTAAGCGCCAGATACTCATCAATGGCTTTTTTAAATGGAACGAGCATTTCGGATTCGGGGAGGACAACGATAATAGCGTGCTTTGGAGTATCCAACAGGCGCTTACGCAAGGCCGAGAGACATACAAACAAAACATGCTCTTTCNNNCGGCTCGCTATCGCTTGAGAGCACAAGCCAACGTTCTCCCCTCTGCTCTTTAAGCCTATCGATTAACGAATCGTCCAATCGGCAGGAATCATCACACATGATGATATCCGAGTCCTCAAAAAGTTTCAACTCCTCCAACGCTTCTGAGGGGTGCGGAGTATAAAAGGCAATCGAATCAAGGGGGATCGTAAAAGCACCGTACTCCATCAGCGAAATGAGTTGATTGCGAAGGAGATCTCCTGCCAACAACGTAGGCGTGATCATTACTATTTTGCAGCTCGGATCATTGAGTACTTCTGCGACTGCCTTGCGTATGAGCAGGGTACTCTTGCCGCTACCGGGTGCTCCGTAGAGGATTGTGACGGTATTTTTTAACCGACTGTCCAAAAATAGGTGCTGCTCGTCGGAAAGAAACGCTCCGAACGGTTGGTCGGCTGTCGGGAGCAGCAGTCGGTGAGCGTTAAGTGAACCGATCACTTTCAACGCCGAATAGGGATCGCTTTGATAATCGGCAAGTTTTTCGAGTTTTGCCCGGGCAGTTGAGACAGAATCATCGGCGAAAATGACGCGGGATTTGGGAAGCAGCTCATGGAAGGAGGGGTCAAGGGCATCAAACTCCTCTTCGCGGATATGTTCCAACCACGCAAAACGTATGCACGGCGTTGAATCAAAAGACACAACGTCGCTGAGTTTTCGGCGAATGATCGATTCGGTGGAATCGAAGCGGGTAGCAGACGTTTTTTTAAGCGATTTCGTAGCACGCGCAACGGAAGCCCCCTGGATTTCATCCAGCTGCCAGGAAATTTTTTCTCCGAAATAAAGTCCGCGATGAGGAAGAAAAAAAAGCAGATCGATTGTTGTGACGGTTTCGTTTAAAAACAGTTTATAGTCGGAGAAAAAATATCCCTTTGTTTCACGGGCGATTTCGGTAAATACGGAAGTATCTGACGGAGCGGGTTCAGGTTTTGGTTTTTTAGGGAGAAATCGGTTTATAAACGAAAAAAACACAAACATCCCTTTAGCATAAAATGACGGTCTGAAAATCATTGATAACAACGATTATAACCTATGTCGTATTGCGAAAGTATAATATGAAGATATAGATATGGAGAAAAGGCGGGAGATAGCGTCTCCCGGCCATTAAGGGGTGATTATTTGCCGGCAGCTACGCTGTCTTTAAGACTTTTGCCTGGTTTGAATTTAGGAACCATTTTGTCTTTTGTGCTGTACGTTTTAGTAGTACCAGGTACTTTACCGCTTTTACCTTTTTGCAAAGAAGAGCTGAAGCTTCCGAAACCTACAAGCGCTACTTCTTCTTTAGCAACCAATGCTGCTGTTACCGCTTCTGTGAACGCTTTGATAGCAGTTTCTGCTTCAACTTTAGTTTTGTAGCCGCCGCTTTTTTGAACCAATTCTACGAATTGTGCTTTATTCATTTATTACCCTTAATATAGATATGTGAATGACACTTAAAACCCCACGTTTACGAGCAAACAGAAGGGAAAAGTGTTTCAGCCGCGAATACTTTAATATCTCTTGGCTTAAAATTTTCTTCTTTTTTGTATTTTATTGAAAAATTTTGTTATTTTGTTGTGTTTTAGATTGTTTTTTAGCCAAAAATTTGACCCTGTGACGAGGGATGAGGGTAATGCGAGGTTCTTGCCTTTTATAAGAATTGATAAATTTTTACCCCAGTGCGAGCAACGTTGAAATACGTTTTGTGAACCGGAGATTGACAAAAAGACCTCTTCCAGACCGATACGCTCTTGTTCTGTCAAACTGCTCATGATTTCTCTCCAAGTTTATTGATTTTTCGCACGACCCGAATGATCTCGTCATCTTCGAGCATCCCCAACATTTCGATAACCGCTTTTGCGGCTTGAGGTTTGGCGTTTCCAAGCCTCCAGTCCTGATAGGTCCGCATCGAAATACCCAGTTCCTGAGCCATCTCTTTTTGGGAAATCTTCTTACCGTTGCGTTGCGCTTCTACGGCGTTGTGTAGAAGATTAAAAAGATCACTCATTTCCATTGCTCCATTGTAATATCCTTTTCTTAAAATAAACATAAAACCGTATCTAAAATGTAGTAAAACATACTAAATATATTTTTATATGTGTAATAAAAGAATATAAACGAATAAAGCATTTACTATACCAGTTTTAAAAACAGTTAAAACGTTTATAGTATACGCTAAACCGTATAATATTTGCATTTTGATATTTGTTTGAGAGAAGAGTATTCAAGGTAAGGGCGACAAAGACTGCGGAACGAAGAAAACAAGATCAGGGTATGTGAGGCTCAGAAGAGAGCCGTTGTTAGAAAGAAGCGGATACGGGGATTAAATTAAAAAAAAGGAAAAAAAGAATCAGGCAAGAAAATCGGTGTAATCGTATTTGGAGAGGTCGACGTAAAATTCCCCCTCTTTTTGGATAATGCGCGGATCACTACCGTACGCCGTTTCGAAACGGCGGCGGACCTGTTTTCGTCCATCTGAATCCATACCGATAAATTTGAGGTAGCGTTTCAATTCGATGAGGCCGTTGGCAATCGGCGCACGCGTTTGCTCGGGTACGGTGATGTCCACGTCGTGGATGTTGTTATCGTGCGAAAGAAGCAACTTGGTATTGATCACTTCCAGAATGCTTTTGAGCTGTTCGTCTTTGGCGGTATAGATATCTTCGATACGCTGCCGCTCGGCAATCAGCATTTGTTCTTTGTCGCCCACGAGGCGGTCGATTTTGGTTTCGAGCTCTTTGATTTTGAGTTTAAGCTGCTGATTCTCTTTTTGGTAAAGCGAGATAATCATTCCGACCGTTGTTTTGGGCGATTGTGCCGACGAGACAGGTGCCGAGGCGTTGCTTTTTTGGGAAACTTCATTTCGTTTTTCGTCGTCCAGAGAGCTGCGGGGGACGATGATGTAGGTTATTCCCCCTTCTATAATATAGTTAAGGCGTTTCGTCCGTAACTTGTTATGGATCATCTCTTTGGACATTTTAAAGGTTTTGGCGTATTCATCGATCGTAAAACGCATGTCCGCTCCTCTTGGTAATCGTATAACGCTATCTTAGCGAAAATTTCTTTTTCCCTTTATTCTTTGTCGGCAGGGCGAGCGGGATTTTTCAATTTCGGCGGAGGAATGATACCCCCCTTATGCATCCATATCAGATAGCCATGCCGTTCGATTTTGTGTTTGTCGAAAAACGTATGCAGCGAGCTGTGGCGAAATTCACATTGATTGAGCAGCGTGTGAAAGTCGGGATAGCGTTTTAAAAATTCATCAAGCGATCGATACGCGTTGTCGGAAATGATGACCGTACTGATGATAAGGTTTTTGATCTCGATATAGCGGGCGCATTCGTTTAAACCGTCTCCGACATAATTGTCATGTCCGAGGATATCTTCGAAGCGGTATATTTCTCCGGTATGTACCGCAACCCGGATCCCCTTGAAATAGGGGTATTCTTTGGCAATGTAATCGGAAAAATGGAGAAATGAGAGTCCCAGTATCGGCCCGAATCCCCGCAGATCGGGATGAAGAATGCAATAAAAACCGTCCCCGGTGGGAATGATCCCCTGCAGCATCCGTTTCATCGGAATATTGGAAGATTTGAGCATTTTTTGAATCATCTTTTTGTAGGTAAGCGAAAGATAGGAGATGATCTCGAGCTGTTGCGTCATCGACAGCCGGGAGAAATCGATAATGTCGATCAGTACGATATCGGTCTCAATGGAATGTTGCGTCATAGGTATGGTTGATCTTTGTATCGATAGATTTGCGTTATTGTAGTCAAAAACAGCTGAGATGTTTAAAACTTCATCGGTTCGGCTTTAGGAATGTTTCCAAAATGTGTTACCATTTCTGAAAATATCATCAGGGTTAATTCAGTATGCAAAAACGAACCAAAATTTTAGCCACCGTCGGGCCGTCGTCCGACAAAGTTGAAACCCTTTCGGCGATGATCCGTGCCGGAGTCAATGTATTTCGTCTCAATTTTTCGCACGGGAGCCACGAATACCATACGGAAGTGTTGAACAACATCCGAACCGCAATGCGCGAGACCGGCCTGATTGTCGGAGTATTGCAGGATATTTCAGGTCCAAAAATCCGGATCGGAAGATTACACGAAGATTTTTATCTCGAAAGCGATGATCGACTTGATTTTTTTTACGCCGCGATCGAAGGGGAAAAAATTGCGGACAAGCATTACCGCCTGTCGATCAATCAGCCCGAGATTTTGAAAATGCTCACGGTCGGAGATGCCATTTATCTGTATGACGGCAATATCCGAGCCACAATCGTCGAATGCACCGGGAGCTATGTGCGTGCGGTCGTGGAAAACAAAGGGAAGCTTTCATCCAATAAGGGAGTAAATTTCCCCAATACCGCCCTCGGAATCGATGTGTTGACGGAAAAAGACAAAGCCGACATGGCGTGGGGAGTCGAACACGGCGTCGATTTTATGGCGATTTCCTTCGTACAAAACGCCCGCGATATGATTCAGGCACGCGAAGCGGTACATTCGCTTGGAGGCGATGTACAGCTGTTTGCCAAAATCGAAAAGTTTGATGCAGTCGAGAACATTGACGACATTTTGCGTTACAGCGACGGGATCATGGTCGCGCGTGGGGATCTGGGGATCGAAGTTCCTTATTACCGTGTTCCTACGATTCAGAAAATGCTGATCCATAAAGCCAACGAACACTCCAAACCGGTTATTACTGCGACGCAGATGCTGTTGTCTATGACCGAAAAAGAGTCCGCAACCCGTGCGGAGATCAGCGACGTCGCCAATGCCGTCCTCGACGGAACCGATGCCGTAATGCTTTCAGAAGAAAGCGCTGTCGGGCATAATCCCGTACTCGTCGTTGAAACGATGGTCAATACGATACAGGCGATCGAAGAGATGTACCCGTACGGAAAATTTGATTTCGGATACGACGATGCGATGGACGTTGTCAACGAGTCGGCCGTCCGGCTGGGGGATTCGCTGAATGCGGAAGGAATCATCGCGATGACGACGTCGGGACAGTCGGCGAAAAAGCTTTCCCGCTACCGCCCGAAAATGACGATTTACGCCGCAACCCACGAGGAACGGATCGCACGGCTGCTGACGATGGTTTGGGGCGTCGTACCGGCTTTTCTGACGAAAAAAGGGCGGTTGGAAGAGATGCTTAGCGAAATCATTCACAGCGGGTTAAAACGGGCTATTATCGACAGAGATCATACCTATGTGTTTACGGCAGGATATCCGATCGGTACGCCGGGGACGACGAATGTCATCCGTATCCTGCGTGAAAACGAGATCACTTTTTTCGGCGAGACGAAGCCGCTTCCCGCCAAAAGTAAAAAAAATGACGAAAGCACCAATATTCCTACGTTGTTTTGATAATGGATCGGAAAATGCTTGAATAGAAGTGCGAGGGGCCGGAAAGTTTTGTTTCGTCACTCACAGCAGTTGCCCCTCGAAACCGCTTCGCATTACGCTACAATTTCATTATGAATACCGATACCCTCTTTACCAAACCGATTTCCAAACAGTTCGAATTTGACGCGGAAGTGGCAGCCGTTTTCGACGATATGCTCTCGCGTTCCGTTCCGTTTTACAAAGAGTCGCAGGCACTGACGCGCCATTTTGCCGTGAATGCGCTGCAAAAGGGAGGAATCGCCTACGATTTGGGGTGCTCTACCGCTTCGCAGTTGCTTGAGATCGAACGCTCAGTGGGAAAAAACGGCACGGTCAAGCTTATCGGGATCGATAATTCTCACGCGATGATCGAGCATGCCCGTAAAAAAGTGGAAGTGTACGGTTCCTCGATCGAGTTGGTAGAAGGGGACATCCTCAGTTTTCCTTACGAGAAAGCGCGGGTCATTATCAGCAATTATACCCTTCAATTTATTCGGCCGCTTCAGCGCGAAGGATTGATCCGAACCATTGCCGATGCCTTGGAAGAAGGAGGGGTGTTTATCTTCAGCGAAAAAGTAGTGAGCGATGATCCGAAGTTGAACAAAGAGCTGATCGATTGTTACTACGATTTTAAAAAAACGCAGGGGTATAGCGAATATGAGATTATGCAAAAGCGCGAAGCGCTGGAAAACGTTCTCATCCCCTACACGATGAACGAAAACATTTTGATGGCGAAAAACAACGGTTTTAAAACGTGCGACGTCCTTTTCCGATGGGCCAACTTCGCGACGTTTATTGCGGTCAAGTAAACCTCGGTTTAGCGAACGCTTCCGTTGATCGGGTTGGTAAACACCTCTTTGACTTCGGAATAATCGACGAGGTTTTTATCGCACTCTTTATACTCCCCGTTCGTTGAAACAGCCGGCGAACAGGATCGGCAATAAAAGTAAAAAACAGCTCTTTTTCATGGCTCTATTGTATCTCATCTGGGTTTAAATCCCTCCGTACTTTTGCAGCAGCTTTTTAAGAAACACTCGGTATCGCATTTGGGATTTTTGGCGGTGCAGATGTAGCGTCCGAACAAAACCAGCCCCTGATGAAGCTGATGGAGATTGGTTTTGAACTTTTTGACCAGAGTCTCTTCGGTGGCAACGGCCGTAGCGTCATCGCTGAGCCCGAGACGGTGGCTGACGCGGAAAACGTGGGTGTCGACGGCCATCAGGTTGGCTTTGGTGTACTCGATCAGCACGACGTGGGCCGTTTTCTGTCCGACCCCGGCAAGGGTGGTCAGCTCTTTTTCATCCAGCGGTATTTCGCCGCCGTACACCTCTACGACCCTCTGAGCCATTTTGATCAGATTGAGGGCTTTATTATTGAAAAACGAACAGCTCTGGATGATCCGTTTCACATCCTCGATATCGGCCTGCGCCAAGAGGGTCGGAGTAGGATAAGCGTTAAAGAGTGCGGGAGTGATGAGGTTGACCCGTTTATCGGTGCATTGCGCCGAGAGGGCTACGGCGACCACAAGCTCAAAGGCATTGGTATAGGTAAGCTCGGTGACCGCTTCGCTGTAACGTTCCAAAAGAGCCGTTTTGATCGTTTCAATCTCTTTTTTGGTCGCTTTTTTCATCGCAAATCCCGTTTTTTGAGCGTATTGTATCATGATCGAAAAAAAAACATGAACAGGGGGTTTTTGTGTTACAATGGCTCCTTTTATGCCTTGAATAACGCCGTATTAAAGGAAAAGGGAGTAATGTTTTGGGATTGATCAGCTGGTTTCAAAAACTCTTTAGTGCGAACGAGAACCGTTTTACGCAAAATAACGAACAAATTATTAACAAATCACTTTTTTATAAAGTACTTGATACCGATCCTTCGGCACTTTTGTTTTTTACAAAAGAGGGAGGATGGATCGGTGCGAACAAGGCTTTTTTCAATCTTGTCCCTCTGCAGAACATTGAGCAGCTTCGGGCAAATTACGAGAGTATCCGAGAACTTTTCGACCATGAAGATGAAGAAGTTTTTACCGAATACGACAAAAGCTGGCTGGATTACATTCGTACCCATTGCCCGAGCGGGTACGGCGTCGGTATTGTCGACCGCTCCGGAAAACTCCGGTCGATTTCGGCCACCTCTACGCTGATCGAAGGCGAGGGGACGGAACTCTATCTTCTTCGTCTGGAAGATCGGACCAAAGAAGCCGATCTCAGGGCCGAAGTGATAAAGACCGAACAGCTCAAAAGCAAATTTCTGGCCAACATCGGGCATGAGTTCAGAACCCCGATGAACGGAATCCTTGGGTTTGTCGAGCTGTTGTCGAAAACGTCTCCGAGCGATACGCAGCTCGAATACATCCGCTCGGTACAAAGTTCCGCACGAAACCTTATGTCCAATATCGAAAATCTTCTGGATCTTGCCCAAATGCAAAACGGCCGTCTGGCGATCAGCAACGGCGAGTTTAATGTCATGAATGAGATGGAGGAGCTTGCCCGAAATTACGTTTCCATGGGGAATGACAAGGGGGTCGGCGTTTTATTTTTCATTGATCCGAAACTGCCGACGTATCTGACCGGCGATATCCGCAAAATCAAACAGGTTCTCAATAACCTTTATAACAACGCCCTCAAATTCACCCCATCAGGCGGCCGGGTGATCGTTGATATCAAATTGCTCAAACGCAATACGTCCGGTTCCTGCAATATTGGATTTACAATCAAAGATACGGGCAAAGGGATCAGCAAGGCCGAACTCGGCAATATTACCCGCCCGTTTGTTTCGGGCGATCATGCGGACAATCGTCTGGGCGTTGGACTCAGTCTCTCTCACGGCTTGATATCGCTGATGGGCGGCGAACTCAAAATCGTCAGCGACGAGGGGAAAGGGTCTACGTTCAGTTTCGCACTGACCTTGGAGGGCTCATCGGATCATGCTTTGGCAATGATCAATGCCCATAATGTCAAAGTGGTTCTGATTGACGAAAAACGGCTCGATGATGCGAACCATCTAACCAATTATCTGCGCAGTTTCGGAGTCAGCGTCACGAAAGTACAGTCGATAGACGAAACGATTTTCGACAATGCCGAAGTGGTGTATCTGATTGCGTCGCAGGACAAAGGCGACTGGGCAATGAAACTGGCGCGCATGAGCCGTACGTGTAAAACCGTTTTATTGCTCGACCCGAACGAACGGCTGCAGGCAAAAATGCTTCATGTTGTGGATCAGGCACTGCATAAGCCGCTGCTCCCGACTCCTTTGTATGCCCATTTAGCACAAATATTGCAACTGCCGCAAGAACAGGCAGCAGCACCGACGCAGCTTCAGCGGAGTGTCAGTGCGCTGGTAGTCGAGGACAATCTGATCAACCAGCGTCTAATCAAGCTGTTGTTGCGGGAATACGGTATTTCGGTCAGTGCTGTATCCAACGGTGACGAAGCGGTTGAGATGTGCAGGAGCAACAAATACGACATCATTTTCATGGATATTGATATGCCGATCAAAGACGGAATCCTCGCAACGCAGGAAATTAAGGCCGAAGAAGGGCCGTTGCGACGAATGCCGATTATCGCGCTCACGGCATTGGCAATGGAGGGGGACCGTGAATATATCCTCGGGCGCGGGCTGGATGATTACCTCTCCAAACCGCTCACGCGTGAGAAGCTTGAATATGTCCTTCATAAATATCTTCACGTTCGGGTATAAGGGGTGAACATGCTTTACGACGAAAGTTTCCAAGAGGCGCATTCGGATGTAATCGATCTGCTGACATCCTGCGCCAAGCTTCATATTGACCCGATGAGCTACACCGATATGTCGGGTTGTTTGATCGGGTGCAACCAACAGCTTTTGGAACTTCTTAAAGAACAGAGCATACAGGATGTCGCTCCGTTGGATGTATGGTTTGATCCAACGGGTGTGGAACTGTCGTTTCTCCTTTCACAACCGGGCAGCTATCGCGGAAAAATACATGTCGGAACGTCTGAATACAATGTAGCGGTCAAATCTGAAGTGATTATGATCGGTACTGCACCGCTGATAGGCGTTATTTTCCGCGATACGACCATTGTGGAACGGGCTAAGGCGGCTGAACGTTATTTTGAACATTTTAAAAAGAAATTTTTAACCAATATTTCCCATGAGTTTAGAACTCCGATGAATGCCATCATCGGTTTTACCGATCTGCTTAAAAGCAGTCCTTTGAGTTCCTGGCAGCAGGAATACGTTGAAATGACGAGCCAAAGTGCCTTGTCGATGATGCGCAATATCGAAAATCTTCTGGAATTGATGCAGGTCGAAAGCGGAAGCGTGCATACGAATCTGGCCCTTTTCAATCCGCTCGATGTGTATGAGAATTTTTCGATGCAGTTTAACGATCTCGCATCCGCCAAAGATATTTATCTGATGTTCCTGATCGATCCGCATCTGCCCAAAACGATGATCGGAGATCAGGATAAAATTTTGACGGTTTTACGTAACCTGATCCAAAACGCGATCAAGTTTACCGAAGATGGCGGACAGGTTCTTGTTGAAATTTTGATCGTCAAAGCCGAGGAAGACTTTCTTGAAGTCGAATATGCGGTGAGCGATACGGGGATTGGTATCGAAAAAGAGAAAATTAAAACACTGCTTCGTCCTTTCGCCTCCGCATGGGAAAATCAGCGGCGCGGGAAAGACGGTCTCGGGATCGGATTGAGCCTCAGCCATAAATACGTCGATATGATGGATTCGCATCTGATGCTCGCTTCCGAACCCGGAAAGGGATCGCGTTTTTCGTTCCGGGTCACTCATCAGGTTGACGAAGCGGGGTCGTTCGATTTCGTCGAAGGAACGCGTTCGGTGATCTATACCCAAGAACATCATTTGTCGACGCAGGGAGCGTTGCTCTATAAGTATCTGGAATTGTTCAATGTCCAGATCAAAGGGGTGCATGATTTGGTCAATACGGCCATGCATGAGAGCGATGTCTTGTTCCTCGATGTTCCCCATCTCTCCAAATCGCAGGTGGATGCGATTAAATCGACTTATCCGAATCTGCAAGTTGTACCGATCATGAAGCTTGAATACGGGGAACAGGCGGATGCGATTGTCGATTCGGTTGAATCGATTGTGACGCTTCCGATCCTCCCGAGTTCTTTGCGCAAAACGCTGGCGGTCGTATGGAATAAAATGCCGAAGGAATACATTTCCCGCAGCCCGGAAGTTCAAAGCATACCGCGCCAGGAAAATATTAAAATACTGATTGCCGAGGATAATCTGATCAATCTCAAACTGCTTGAGACAATCTTGTTGCAGGAACATTTTCGCGTAGTTTCAGTCGATAACGGGCAAAAAGCGGTAGATGCATACCTAAAAGAGCCGTTTGATCTGGTTCTGATGGACATCGACATGCCGGTTATGGACGGTTTGACGGCGACCCGGCTGATCAAAGAGATAGACAAACGGGATGCGCGCGGGTTCGTTCCCGTAATTGCGCTTACGGCGCATGCGCTTATCGGTGACCGGGAACGGATCGTAGCTGCAGGGCTGGACGCACACTTGGCTAAGCCGATCGATAAACACTTTTTGCTTCAAACGATAGAGAGGTATTTGAAAACGGCCGAGCAGCAGCGTTATCAAAACGTTGTTTAACAACGGTTATTTTTTGCGTACTATACTGATAAATGTATTATAATGCCGATATCAAATTCCCCTCGCAGAAGGGGAACACAAGGAAAGCAATGAAGCGTTTTTATACCGCTTGGGTTTTGGGTTTATTGTTGGGTGCACCGATGGCATCCGCGGCTGTTTTGGCAACGGTAAACGGTGACGAAATCACGTCTGAAGAGGTCAATAAAGTATTAATGCAGGGGACGCAAGGACGATTTGACTCTCTTCCGGCAGACAAGCAAAACGAGTTGCGCCAGCGGATCATCGAAGGGATGATTGCACAGGAACTTGTATACGATGACGCGAAACGCACAGGAGTTCTTGAATCGAAAGAATACAAACAAGAGCTTGAAGCGCTTGTGAACCGTTTAAAAGTTCAGCTCGCCGCGAAAATCTGGGAGCAGCAGCAATTCGAAGCCATCAATATCGATGCCAAAGAAGTGAAAGCTTATTATGACGCCAATGCGGATGAATTCGTCGATAAAGAGAAGATTCGAGCCCGCCACATTTTGGTCAAAACCAAAGCGGAAGCCGAAGCGGTCATCAAAGGCATGAAAGGACTCAGCGGAGAAAAGCTGCGTAACGAGTTCATTGCTCAGGCAAAATCCAAATCAACCGGTCCGAGTGCGGCAAAAGGGGGCGATTTGGGATATTTCCCTCGCGGGCAAATGGTACCGTCGTTTAACGATGCCGCATTCGCAATGAAAGAAGGGGCGATGTCGGCTGTGCCGGTACAAAGTCAGTTCGGATATCACGTCATCTACATCGAAGACAAAAAAGCCGCCAAAAAACTTGGTTTCGACGAGGTTAAAAACTTCATCGAGCAACGGTTGAAAATGGACAAATTCAAAGCGCATATGGAGAAAAAAATGGACTCATTGCGCGACAAAGCAAAAATTACCTATACCAAATAAATATCTTCGTCTCATCTCCGTTTACGGGGATGACCTCTTGTCCCATCCTGCTAAATATTTTGATTTATAACGTGCGAGAAATAGCAACCGGAGCGGAACTCTCCGGCTCTGAAGAAATCAGTTGCGATCGATTGCGTTGAGGTCGCTGAACGCGGTTTTGACACGCGCTACGAGGGTCTTCTGACCGTCGCGGAGCCATTTGCGCGGGTCGTAATATTTTTTGTTCGGCTTGTCGTCCCCTTCGGGATTTCCGATTTGGCCCTGCAGGTAGTCTTTGTATTTTTCGTAATAGTCTTTGACCCCTTCCCATGTTGCCCATTGGGTGTCAGTGTCGATGTTCATTTTGATGACGCCGTAGCTGATCGCTTCGCGGATCTCTTCGAGCGTTGAGCCTGATCCGCCGTGGAAAACGAAATCGACCGGTTTGTCCGATGCGGTTTTGAATTTTTCTTTGATGTATTTCTGCGAGTTATCCAAAATAACCGGAGTCAGGACGACGTTACCCGGTTTGTAAACGCCGTGTACGTTGCCGAACGATGCCGCAACGGTAAACCGTTTACTGATTGCGCTCAGTTTTTCATACGCATACGCGACGTCTTCGGGCTGGGTGTAAAGAAGGGCATTGTCGATGTTGGTATTGTCGACGCCGTCCTCTTCTCCTCCGGTGACGCCCAGTTCGATTTCGAGCGTCATTCCGATTTTATCCATGCGTTTGAGGTACTCAACACAGGTTGCGACGTTTTGTTCAAGGCTCTCTTCGGAGAGGTCGAGCATGTGGGAACTGAAAAGAGGTTTTCCGTACTGCGCATAATGTTTTTCCCCCGCATCTAGAAGGGCATCAATCCACGGAAGAAGCTCGCGCGCCGCGTGGTCAGTATGCAAAATGACGGGAAGACCGTACGCTTCAGCCATCATATGCACGTGCATCGCACCGCTGATGGCTCCGGCAATCGCCGCTTTTTCGTTTTCGTTACTGAGTCCTTTGCCGGCATAATAGCTTGCGCCGCCGTTGGAGAACTGGATAATGACGGGAGAATTGACCAATTTTGCCGCTTCAAGAACACCATTAATTGAATCGGTTCCTACGACATTGACTGCGGGAAGCGCGAATCCCTCTTCTTTGGCGATTTCAAATAGTTTTTGGATATCGTCACCGAACACTACGCCCGGCTTGATCACTTCTAAAATACGTTTGGGCATGCCTTGACCTCACAATTAAAATAGTCGATATTATAGCCTCAGAGCAATAATGATACAATTAATCATAAGTCGGGAAAGGGGAAAGATTGGTACGTATCGTCTTGGTAACATTGATCGGATCGGCGGTATTGTCGGGTGGGTCGGAGAAAATACCTTTTTATTCTCTGGCCGATCCGTTGGAAAAAAGTGCCGTATCCATTGAAAAACTGAGTCAAAAACAGGTCATGCAGCCGAATCAAACTCTTTTGAAAGGTTTTTTGGAAAAAGTGCGTTCGACGCTCGCTGTCGGAGCGGAATTATCGGGAATGGCAAAAGCGGATCAAGAGGTGCTCAAATCGTATTTGAATGATTTGCGTGAACTTTCCCGGACCAAAGAGTCAATCGATTCGATATACCGCAGATCTTTGGGCGCAGCAATCGCCGGGGAAGACAAACCAAGCTTTGAACAACTTGTCTCTGTCCCTCTCGAACCGCTACATCATCCTCGTATCCGATCGGAAGTGATTGCTTTCTACGAAAAAAATTATCCGAAAAAATCAATGCACTCCCTTGAATCATTGCGGCAAGAAGAGGAACTGGAATCCAAAAGTATGCAAATCGCGATTGAGCAGGAGCAGGCATACGAAGAACATTTACGTATTCTGAAACGTTCCGAAGTCGCCACGGTCAAAAAAACGGCACAGATCGGATCGCGCAACAGCGTGATTTTAAGTGCCGAAGCAAACGCGGCCGGGGGATTTGAACTGGAAGCAGAGAATCTCAACCCCTACACCGTGACGCTCAGTATCGATTTTGAATCGATCCGTAACCTCAAGCCCTCCGCCAAAGTCCCTTTTTTCATCGAGATTCCCGGAAAAAGCCGTAAAAAAGTGCTTGAGCTCTCCCGTATCGTTCCGACACAGGGGATAGATTACCGCTCGACGTACGGATGGGTGAGAGGTTCGGCATTTGCGGTTCATAATGATAATTACAGTTATGCGCTGCCGTTTAGAAAAGGCGCGAATATTCATGTCTCTCAGGGGTATCACGGGGGAATTACCCATAAGGGGCTCTCGGCATACGCCATCGATTTTCCCGTCCCGGTAGGGACTCCCATCCATGCGGCTAGAGACGGCATCGTCGTCGGAGCGGAAGGATCGAACAACCTTGGAGGTCTCAGCCCGGATTATCGTCAGTATGCCAATTACGTTATTGTGGAACACAATGACGGTACGATGGGGAACTACTATCACCTGATGCAAGGAGGCGCGGCGGTGACGATCGGACAAAAAGTTGCCAAAGGAGATCTGCTCGGCTATTCGGGCAATACCGGCTACAGCAGCGGGCCGCATCTGCATTTTAGCATCAGCAAAGTTGATCCCGTTACGATGCGTCGGCCGATGAATTTACCGGTCAAAATACAAACTGCGGAGGGAATTGTGACATTGCCTCGCAAAGGGGACCGATATACGGTACAATAACCGTATGAGAATTTAAATATGGGGTAGGCATGTTCAAAACCGTCAAGTCAAAAATCATTTTTTCAACGCTCCTTTTCAGTTTTATGGGGCTGGGCGCAATTTATTGGTATTTAACGACTACATTTCATGATTTTTCGAATGAAACGGCAAAACGCTCGTTGAATATGCTCAGTCAGTCTATTTTTCAAACGCTGTCGCAAAGCATGCTAGCCGGAGATCCGAAAGTTGTCGAAGAAGCAATCAAAAATGCCCAAACGATCGAAGGGATCGAGAAGCTGAAAGTTGAGAAATCGCAGGCGGTTATCGATCTTTTCGGATTGAATGCGAAATTCAGCGAAGAGCCGATGGTCAAAGCGGTCTTCAAAACTAAAAAAGCCGAAGTTATTGAAAGTACCAACGGTTCCCATACGATTCGGCTGCTACAGCCGCTGATCGCCGAAGAGCGTTGTCTGGCATGCCATACCAATATTCAAAAAGGCGAAGTAATCGGTGTGATGGATCTGGTCATTTCTTTGGAGAAAAACGATGCCGAAATCGGCAAAACCGAAACGGTACTGCTGATTGCACTGGGCGTTGTCGTCATCGTATTCGTATCGGTGCTCAACATTTTCTTCGGCAAAGAGGTGCTTAATCCGTTGGAAGGGCTGCGCAACCGGATCGGATCTCTGGTAAGCGGAGACAAAGACCTCACGAAGCGGTTGGAAGTAACCAAAGAAGACGAGTTTTCCGAAGCGGCGCTTGCGGTTAACCGTTTTGTCGGGATGGTGCAGGAAACGGTGAACGAGGTCAAAGATCTCGGACGCCAAAATTCGGTTATCGCGACGACGATCACCGATGCGACGCGCAAGATTTCCGCAGGCGTAGAACAAGAGCGCCAAATCGTCGAGGCAACGACGCAGAAAAGTCATTCGATTAAAGAGATACTTTCGGGAGCGATTTCTATTTCCGAACAAACGCAGAAAAATGTCGCTAATGCCAATGAAGAGCTTGTTACGGCAAAAGACGCGTTGTACAAGCTAGTCGGTGAAGTGGACGGATACATCGAAACCGAACACGATATGGCATCACAACTTATTTCATTGCGCCAAGATGCTGATCAGGTGAAAAATGTTCTGGGTGTTATCAAGGATATTGCCGATCAGACCAATCTTTTGGCACTGAACGCGGCCATTGAAGCAGCCCGTGCCGGAGAACACGGACGCGGTTTTGCCGTTGTTGCCGATGAGGTACGAAAGCTGGCGGAACGGACACAAAAAAGTTTGACCGAAATTGAAATCAGCGTCGGTACGATTGTTCAGGCAATCAACGATGTCAGCGACAAAATGGGCGAAAACGCCAAAAATATGAATGAATTGACGGCGATTTCAAACGAAGTCGAAGATAAAATTTCGGCGACTTCGGCGGAGATGGAACGTTCGGTTGCCGTTGCTCAACGCTCCTACAACGACTCGGTCGAAGTGGTAGGCCATATCGAATGGATTATCGAGAAAATTTCTCAAATCAACGTGGTGTCCGAAAGCAACCGGAACAGTGTCGAGCAGATCGAAAACGATTCGAAACAGCTGTTGGACGTAGCGCAGTCACTGTCTGCCCGTATCAACGAATTCAAGAGCTGAAGACCCCTATCCAATAGGCCTCTTCGGAGGTAAAAAGAACGCGGTGGCGGGTATGTCTCGGGATCATGACGTGATCCCCCCGCGTCAGATGCAGGACATTGCCCTCGATTTCAAGATCAGCTTCCCCCTCAAAGAGTAACACCCATTCATCTTCGTTTTGATCATACCATTCTCCCGGTCTTTTCAGCCAAGAGCGTATTGACTCGATACGAACGATGCCGCTGTCAAAAAGAATTGAGAATACTTCACGGTTTTGCTCAGGGGACTCCCCCTCATAAAGATTACATTTGCGGACCAAGAAACACTCCTAAGTTAATGCATGATATGATTTCGCTATTATAAGCCAAAGAGTAAAGACGAAATGAAAAATATTATATTGATCGGTTTTATGGGAGTCGGCAAAGGCTCTGTCGCGCGGGAGATCGTCAAGCAGTCGGATATGATCGCCTTGGATACGGACGATGTCATCGAAAGCATGGAAAACCGGAAAATCAAAAAAATTTTTGCCAAAGAGGGGGAAGCGTATTTCCGCGCCCTTGAACACAAAGTGGCCCTTTGGCTACAAAAAGAGGTCAGCGGCACTCTGATCTCAACCGGAGGGGGCTTTTTTAAAGTGCCGAACCTTTCCGATATCGGGACGGTAGTGTATTTGTCCGCACCGTTCGAGACAATTTATAAGCGGATTCGCGCCCATCCGAATGCAAAAAGCAAACTTCGAAAACGTCCTCTTTTCCAAGATATCGACAAAGCTAAAAAACTGTATGAGGAGCGTGCCCCGCTTTACAAAGCAGCGGCGGATATCGTGATTGACGTCAACGGAAAAGAACTGGACGAGATTGCCGGAGAAATTTTACAAAAGGTGAGACAGGATGATTAAGATTGTATCGGGGTTCCTACTAAGCGCAGCCGTCCTTTTCGGGGCCGATGTTAAATGGGAAAAAGATCTCGCATCGGCAG
>NZ_JQGL01000132.1:0-12975 GCF_000747095.1 Sulfuricurvum sp. MLSB | reverse complement strand
CTCGGAGGCGTTAAACCGTGATTTCGTTTCTTACGAAGCTGTGATGGAAGAGGGGACGGTGCCTCAGGCCCTAATGACTCCCGGAACACCCGCTACATGGTTCATAAAAGGAAAAACCCCGATGTTCGAACCGATCATGGGGGCCGTCGGCGTTGACGATTTTTTGTACGCGCTCGATACGGTTAAAAAAGAGTACGCTGCTCCGGCATCGAAAAAATAAAGGATATCAATGACCATCATATACGCCAATGATTCAACGTTCCCGGCCGTATTCGAAGAGCTGCTCGGCCGCGGAAAAATGGATATGGAACATGTCTCGTCAATCGTCAAAACGATTATTGATGAAATACGCTCAGAAAACGACGAAGCGCTGATCCGCCACATTTCCAAGTTTGACCGCTGGACTCCTAAAAGCGGAGCGCAATTGCGGATTGAGCCTGCGGATATGAAAAAAGCGTACGACGCACTGGACCCGACTTTGAAAGCTTCGTTGCATCTGGCGTACGACCGTATTCGGGCATATCATGAAAAACAGCTTCCCAGAAGCTGGTTTGATACCGAAGCCAACGGAACGATTCTGGGGCAAAAAGTAACGCCGGTAGACCGTGCGGGACTCTACATTCCCGGCGGAAAAGCGGCCTATCCGAGCTCGCTTTTGATGAATGTGATCCCGGCGCAGGTGGCGGGGGTGGAACATATCGTCGTGACAACCCCGACACCGGACAACGAACCCAATGAACTACTGCTCGCCGCCTGTCATTTGTGCGGCGTGAACGAAGTGTTCAAAGTGGGAGGCGCGAGTGCGATCGCCGCAATGGCGTACGGCACCTCGACCATCCCGAAAGTCGACGTCATCACGGGGCCGGGAAATATTTTTGTCGCAACGGCGAAAAAGATGGTCTTCGGTGAAGTCAATATAGACATGATCGCCGGTCCCAGCGAAATCGGGGTACTGGCCGATGATTCCGCCAACCCGAACCATATCGCGATCGATCTGCTCTCCCAAGCCGAACATGACGAGATGGCCAGTTCGATTTTGATCACTCCATCGCAAAAGTTTGCCGATGCGTGTGCGATAGAGATCGAGAAGTGGCTCAAAAAACTCCCGCGTGAAGAGATCGCCCGCAAATCGATCGAAGAGCGTGCCGCGATTATCGTCACCGAATCGATGGAAGAGGCGGTGAAGCTGATGAATGAGATTGCCCCCGAACACCTTGAAGTGGCAACCGATAATCCTTTCGCTCTTTTGCCTTCCATCAAGCACGCCGGAGCTATTTTTCTGGGGCACTATACCCCTGAAGCGATCGGCGATTACGTCGCCGGTCCTAATCACACCCTTCCGACGGGAGGAACTGCCAAATTTTATTCGCCGCTCGGCGTTGAAAATTTCATGAAAAAATCGTCCATTATCGCTTTTTCGCGCGCAGCGATCAACGAGATCGGCGAAGCGTGCGCGCTGATCGCTCACACCGAAGGTTTGGGCGCACACGAAGCCTCGGTGCGATGCCGCTTGGACAATTAATCAGTAAAACTGGACATAATCTTCAATAAAATTTTCCCTTTTTCGGGGAAATTTCTTTTTGGTTACACATATCAAAAAGTTATAGCAAAATCCCCTGCCTATTTAGTTTCGGTTAAAGCAAATTTAGTTACCATCAACCCAGCAGTAATGCCGTCAAATGCCTGTAATCACGGCATGTTATAAATGTTATTTGTTCACATTATGTTATAAATAACAAAGCGTGAATCAGGAATAAGGAGAATATATGCAATTGGGTTTCTTGGTAGACCTTCGCCTCTGTATGGGTTGTAAGGGCTGTGAGATCGCGTGTAAAGTGGAAAACGAAGTTCCGCTTTCTACATGGCGTCTCCGTGTTAAATACGTCGATGTGGGAACTTTTCCCGAGACAAAGCGTACGTTTACGCCGTTGCGCTGTAACCACTGTGCGAACGCTCCGTGTGAACGCATCTGCCCGGTAAGTGCATTGCATTATCTGGAAAACGGTATCGTAAACATCGACAAAGAGCGTTGTATCGGATGTGCCGGATGTGTTATGGCATGTCCGTACGGTGCGATCTACATCGATCCGCAAACCCAGACGGCCGACAAATGTACGTATTGTGCCCACCGTATCGCAAGTGCCATGATGCCTTCGTGCGTCGTTGCCTGCCCGGTAGAAGCGAATATTTTCGGGGATTTGGACGATCCGACCTCGAATATCAGCAAATATATTGCGTCGCACCAGGGGAATGTTCAGGTGCGCAAACCTGAAAAAGGGACGTTCCCGCACCATTATTACGTCGGCGGCGGCAATGTGACTCTTAACCCGTTGGCATCGTTCCGCGGAGAAGGGCACAACCTCTTTAACAACCTAACTCATCTTCCCATCGGAGGGCACTAATGGTACATGAAACGATTGCAGCGACGAACGCCGTCGTAACACTTGACGTGGCCCTTCCCGGAGTCGTATGGGGATGGATCATTACGATGAACATGTGGGCGAAAAGTATCGGTACCGGTATTATTTTCCTCGCGTTTTACCTGTTGAAAAAACATCCGGAGCAAACCGGATTCATCCGTTTCCCGGTCGTGGTGATTTCGATTGTCTTCATCCATATCTTTTTGTTCTTTACCGTCATCGATTTGCACCAGATGTTCCGCTTCTGGCATATTTTCTTCTATCCGCATCTGACGTCGGCGATTACGATCGGTGCATGGATGGCAACCGGATTCGTCGGGCTTTTGTTTGCGATGGCGTATTTCATCTACCTGAAAAAAGATGAAGCGATGTACGATAAACTGCTCGGATGGACAACGCTTCTTGCCGTTCCGGTAACGCTCTATACGGCGGGTCTTATGGCGCAGTCAACCGCACGCGAGCTGTGGCAGATGCCGACCGAATCGGCACAGATGATTCTGGCGGCATTGTTGGCCGGTTCGGCAACGATGCTGTTGCTGGGCGGAAACAAATTTTCCGATGCGGTTAAAAAAGATTTGGCCGTTGTATTAGGACTTGCGGCAGCAGCGGCATTTATCCTTTACATGGCAGAACTCGTTTTCGGGCCGATGAAAGCAGAAGAGGTTGCCGCAGTTCTCCATTACGTTAAAGGCGGCGAATACACCGTGATGTTCTGGATCGGCCAGGTGATGGCGTTTATCGTTCCAATGGTACTTGTGTGCCTGAGTATGAAAAATAAATCGTACTATTTGTTAAAAATCGCTGCCGTATCGGCACTGATCGGATTGTGGGTCAGCAAGCACGTTTGGCTCGTCATTCCGCAATTGTTACCAATGAGCTAAAGAGGTAGAAATTATGATGTATTTGGAAAGCAGAAGAACATTTTTAAAAGGTGCCGCGTTGACCGTAACCGGCGCCGCAATCGCCAAGGGTGTATTCTCTACCGACGCGGTTGCCGAATCGGTTGAGAAAAGTAAATTTACCAACACCCCTGATTCACTCTCGTTCTATCCCCCACTGGATCAGTGGGAAGGGTTCCAAGAACTCGACGGAACGGACTGGAAACGGGGCGGTATCGACCGCCATGGTGTCCAGAGCGAAGAAAACCCCGATGGTATCCTCGTACGCGACTACATGCTCGTCCCAACGGCATGTTCGAACTGTGAAGCGTCGTGCGGTCTGACAGCGTGGGTCGATAAAAAAACCTTTACCGTCAAAAAATACATGGGTAACCCATTGCACCCGGGTTCACGTGGACGCAACTGTGCGAAAGGATACGCGACTCAGTCTCAGATGTATGATCCGGATCGTATCCCGTTCCCTCTGAAACGTGCTCCGGGTTCAAAACGCGGCGAAGGTAAATGGATTCGTACGACATGGGACGAAGCGATGAGCACCATCGGTAAAAAGATGGCTGACACGATCCGTAAAGGCGATGAACTCTCCCGCAAATCGGTCATGTACCACGTCGGCCGCCCGAACGAAAACGGTTTCGTTCCGCAGGTTTGGGAAACACTGGGTCTGGATTCGTACAACTCGCACACGAACATCTGTTCGTCAAACGGACGTACGCCGACGATCTGGACGGCGAATGACGACCGTACCAGCCCGGACTGGGCAAATGCCAAACTGATTTTCCTCAACTCGTCGCACGCCGCGGATGCGGGGCACTATTTCCAACAATCAGCAGGGTTTATTGCTGACGCCCGTAAGAAGGGTGCGAAAATGGTTGTTATGGATCCGCGTATGTCGAACTCTGCGGGGATGGCGGATTTGTGGATCGCGGCATGGCCGGGAACCGAAGCGGTTGTCTACCTCTACCTTGCCAACCGTATTTTGAATGAAAACATGGTCGACAAAAAATTCGTCAAAAAATGGTTCAACTGGGAAACCCTGATGAACGATTCTGAGCATCTGAATTTCATGCTTGAGAAAGGGCAGATTACGAAACTGCCTGCCGGACGTGATTTTGAGAGCTATCTTGAACTATTGAAAGACATGTATTCTCCGTATACGCTTGAATACGCGGTAAAAGAAACGCATATCCCGGCCTACAAACTTGAGCAGTTGTATGACATGTTCATTTGGGCTGGCGATGCGATCTCTACCTATATCTGGCGCGCAACGGCTGCGGGTAACCGTGGCGGATGGATGAGCGGACGGGCGGCGTATTTTGCCATCGGTCTTCGCGGTGCTATCGGAACCGAAGGGGGAACCTTTTTCCATCACTGGCACGTTATCTCCGTATCAGGTAAGGGCGGAAGCGCTACCGTCGGTCAAGGAATTGGCGGTGCCGACGTACCTAAAGTTCAGGCTTGGAACGAACTGACATGGCCGCCGGAATGGCCTTTGTCTACCTACGAGCTTTCCTACCTTCTTCCGCACCTTTTGAGCGACAAAGAGTGGCAGAAAAAATGGAACGATCGCGGTTTGAACGTGCCGAGCAAGCTTGCGGTGTATATCCCGCGTATGTACAACCCGGTATGGATCAACCCGGACGGTTTCCGTTGGCTGGAAGTACTTAAAAACGAAGAAATCATGGAACTCACCATGAATCTCTCGCCGGTATGGTCCGAAACCAACTGGTACATGGACTATGTCCTTCCGGTAGGTCTGGCGGGCGAACGTCACGATCAGCACTCCGAAGCGACAATGCCTGCACGTTGGACGAGTTTCCGACAGCCGGTATTGCGCGTAGCATTGGAAAAATCGGGTTGGAAACCGAATAATCCGGTCCGTGGAACCCTTGAAGCGCACATCAAAGCGGGGCTGGGTGAAGTATGGGAAGAAAATGAATTTTTCTTTGATCTGTGTGTCAACTATATCGATCCGGACGGAAGTCTCGGAATCAAAAAAATGTGGGAATCCAAACGCCATCCGGGCAAGCCGGTCACCATCGCTGAATGGTATGACGCGGCGTTTGGAGACAACCTCCCCAAACTCAAAGAGACGGCGACCAACGATCCGCGCTACGCGAACGACGAATTCCCGGTCTATTCGTACCTTCGCGATCACGGGGTATGGTTGGAAGAGGACAAAATCTACCACGCAATGGAACGCGAGCTGAAAATCGAAGGCGGCGAAGTGAGTGTTCACGGCCATAAATTCGAAGCGGCAACGATGAGCGTGGGTGCGGGCGGAGTCATCAGCGCAACCGATCATTCCGGAAAAACGACGGCAATCGGTGTCGAGATCGACGGCAAAAAAATGGAAGGGTTCGCAACGCTCACCAAAAAACTGGAGTTCTTTACACAATGGGCAGTTGATTGGAAGTGGAGAGAGTACGCAATGCCGTTTTATCCGCGCAACGACAAAGAAAAAGCGGAGATGGAACACATCGTATCGCATGTCAACCACATGTATATGAAAGAGGAGAACTCATTCGCCCTCAATACGGTATTCCGTTTGCCGTATAACATCCATACCCGTTCGGCAAACTCCAAACATCTGATGGAGATCAGCCAAAACCACGATCCGATCTGGATCAACACCGTCGATGCAAAACGTCTCGGATTCAAACGCGGCGATGCGATCCGTGTTAAAATTGTCGATACCGTTTCCGGTCTCGAAAGCGGACATTTCGTCGCGATGGCAGTGCCAACAGAGGGTGTCCTTCCGGGAACACTGGCATGTTCGCACCACGGCGGACGCTGGAAATTGACCAATGCTGTCACGATCCCGAACGGCGTAAGCGACGGCAAAGTGGCTACCGGTGTGGCACCGCGCGATTTGACGGACAAAGAGTTCCTCAAAGAATCGCCTGCTAATGCAGGACGTGACGGTGCACAGACCATCATTGATAATTATGAGGGGACAACCGGTCTCAACAGCTTCGGGGTTCCGGTAGCGGAAGTCCAGATGGACGGAAAAGTCGGTAAACTCAAATACGTTGAGGGGATCAAACCTTTCCATACGGAACGTTTTGCCGATTACAACCGTGACTCCGGCAACATTTGGTGGGACGGCTTGAGCGGTTCATGGCAAAATGCCGTGGCGGCTCCTCATCCGGACCCGGTATCGGGTATGCACTGCTGGCACCATAAAGTTCTTCTGGAACCGGCACAAGCGGGAGACAAAATCGGGGATATCTTCGTTAATTACGATAACAACCTCAAAGTTTACCAGGCATGGCGCGATCAGCTCAGCCGCGGTTTGGATGAAAATTCTACGCTCCGCCGCCCGCGTCACATTAAACGTCCTTGGGTCCGCCTTGATCCATCCGTATACGAAGTTTCCATCAAAGCCTAAACCAAAACTTCCAAGGGAATCTTCCTTGGGGGTTAACCATCTCTTCTTATGAGCTTTTCAGCCCTATAAGCTAAAATCCCACCAGAATACTCAAAGGTAATAATGTATGGATGAAATTATCGCACGAAGCAATATTTACGGACTGTTATCACGGATACTTCTCCAAGAGTTGGATGAACAGACGCTGCAAACGTTTAAAACCGATGAAACGGTTTTGGAATTTCTCCCCCATTGGCATGAGTGGGAACAACGTTTGAGCGTTCCGAACCAACAGCTTTTGGAAGAGTATCTTAACCCCGATTTCGTTAACCTCTCGATTTTGCACCTGGTCCCCTATGAGACGTTTTACACGCGCGCTGACCAGATGATCGAAACGGGCGGTGCCAATCCGGTAACCGACATGTACAGTGCCTACGACTTCATCGTCGACTATGAGATCGCACGGGTCGTTTCGGCGGACCACATCGGGATCGAGCTGGAGTTTATGCACCATCTGTGCGAAGCGCAGAAAAAAGCGATGGAAGAGAAGGATGTCGAAGCGGTACAGGAACTGTTGGCAATCCAGCATCAGTTTCTTAACACCCATCTGCTCAAATGGGCACCGATGTATTTGATTAACATGAAGTATGAAGCGCGTACGCCCCTTTATTACGATGCGGCGGAGATGGCCCTTGAATTTTTGCTCTCCGACAACGAAATGCTGAGCAGTAGAATCGCAGCGTAAGATGGGCTTGCTCAATTTTTCTCCGTCGCGGTGCGTCCGTGCCCTCAGCGTCAATTCGATGTGCAGCGGATGCCGTGATGTCTGTCCTACCGGCGCAATCGCGATTGAGGATCGCTTGCCGTCCATCAATCACTCTTTGTGTGTCGGATGTGCCGGATGCGTGGCGGTATGTCCGACCGAAGCGCTGGGGCTGGACGATTTTGACGCGACCGAGTTTTTCTTTGCATTCGCAACGGATGAAGATAACGTGGTGTCGTGTCAGAAGAATGTCCCATGTCTGGCGGCATTGTCGGATGAGCATCTTATCGCCCTGAGCAAGTTGAAAAACGGTCTTGTCCTTGATACTGGACATTGCAGCGCATGCGAGATCGGTGCACGCGTGAGCGAGATACTCGAACCGAGAATTGCGAACGTCAATTACCTCCTTGAAGCGGTTGAAGCGGGACAGTTGGTAGAATGCCGGGATATACAATATCGTAACCCGCAAAGTACCGGGGAAGAGGATAAAGACCGACGCGATTTTTTCAAGACATTCCATTTGCGCGGCATTGCCAAAGTACGAGCCGATTTTGAAAAAGAGGTTCAAAAATCAACAGATGAATTTGTGGAATGCGGCATCGGCAGCATTGACACACAAGGACTTCGGACTAAAAAGATCACCGACCGCCGCAAACTCTTTTTCACCGCATTGAAACGGACGGAGCGCCCTTCGACGTTTCATGTCGTTGCGGGAGATGCCGTCGCCTTTACGTCGCAGAAACTGATGAACGAATCGAAATGCAGCGCATGCGAAATGTGTTACCGTGTTTGCCCTACGGGAGCGTTGACCTCGGATATGCGCAACAGCAAGATCGATTTCGACCCGTTTTTATGCGTCAAATGTCATTTGTGCCATGACGTGTGCGAAAGCGATGCGATTAGTGTTTCTGCGTCGTACAATCTCAAAGAATGGTATGAACCGACGGTTCAGAATCTCGTCACGTATTCGGTTCGCCGATGCAATGAATGCGACGCGCTTTTCAGCTCCGTGACCGGAGAAAAAATTTGCCGTCGATGCCGTCTTGAAGAAGAGGAAGCGATGGAATTGTGGGGGTTAAAGAATGATGAATAACGATAATTCGATCACCGTTGAAACAAAACTTTTTGGGTACATAGCCGAAAATGCCCAAAGCAGCCGTTTTGCCGCGATGACGAACAAACTTTTTAAAGAGAACAGCATCAATGCGATGGTCATACCGATGAATATTCGTCCCGACGACGTCGCTTTTACAATTTCGCAGATGCGCGGTTCAAAATTAAGCGGTGCGGTTATTGCGACGGAATATCAGGAAGAGGCTTTTTCGTTGTTGGATCGTTCTGTGAAGAGCGTTTCGGAAAACGGGTACTGCGATTTTATCCGTATAGACAACGGCATGCTAAACGGCGAGCTGATGATGCCCGATGCCTTAGCGCGATATGCTGAGCGTGACGATTGGGAGGGAGATATTGCTCTTAATGCGTTAAGCCGCTATTTTTATGATCTAATTACAGAGGAGAAACAAGGATGAAGCAAAATGATCTGAGCGATTTGAGAGCGGAATTCGATCAGTTTATACGGGGGAAATGCGACAGCGAAAGCTGCGATACTTCAACGCAGGAACCGGAAGAAGAGCCAGTACCGGCATTTGTCGATGAAATTGCCGACAAACTGTTGGCACCGTATCACAGCGGCGTTTATTTTTCACGTCTGGATATCAAACGCGTTGCCGAAGCGATCGATGAATCACTTCCGATTAAAGAGCGGAAAAAAATGATCAAAGCACTCTTCCGTCATACCACGTCCAAAGAGTATCTCCGCCGTGCATTTGATGAATTTAATCGTCACTTCGGCGGACGTGTTTTGATTTATCAGGAACTTTCCGAAGCATTTCCGGCATCGAAGGCCATATTTGACGAAAATATCAGTAAAATAAAAAAAACACAGGCAATGCTGGATCAGATTGTCCAAGATTTCGAAGAGATCGAGCCGACTGACGAGCCGATGATGATTTAACAAATCTCTCCAAAAGGTGGATGCCGGATGAATTTCAAGTTACGCGCTCAGTTGATCATCGCGTCGATTGTTATTGTGGTTTCGGCAACATTGACTTTTTACCATATTTCTCAGGAAAAGCAATTTGCAAAAGAGCGGAGCGAACGCTCTTCGGAGAATATCAAACTCACCTTTGACTCGATCGTCCGCGATACCGAACAGCTGTACCGTTTCCGTACCCGCGCGACTCTGGACACGCCCGGAGTTATGGAAGCGGTTGCGAAACGGGACACGCAAACCCTCTATCGTTTGATTCTTCCCCGTTACAAAGCACTGCAAGAAGAGAATCCCTACCTGCATATTATGCAGTTTCATGCTGCGGACGGCCGTTCGATATTGCGGGTTCACATGAAAGAAAAATTCGGGGACGATATTGCTTCGCGTCGTGCAATGCTGCAGGAAATCCACAAAGAGCACAAGATGGTCACCGGGTTCGAAGGAGGACTCGGGGGGATAGCGTTTCGGGTCATCATGCCGATTTTTGAGAGCGGGGAGTATATCGGTGCAGTCGAATATGGCGTCGACAGCGGATACTTTGTCAAAAAAATCAAGGATTCGACCGGATCGGAGAGTATCGTACTGATCCACCACAAATGGCTCGGAGCGGCGGACCGAAAGCTTTATTCCCGTGGGATCGGCAATTACTATTACAGTACGATTTTGCCGGAGCGTAAAGAGATCATGGGGCTTTTTGCGCAGCAAAATCCTGATTTGATTCCCCGGCATTTGGACTACAAGCACAAAGAATACGAAGTCAATCCTCTTTTTTTGAAAGATACCAAACATCGCACATTCGGGATGATTGTCACGATCAATGACGTCACGGGAGCGAATCAGAGCATCTCTGACGCACTGATCGGAAGCCTTTTGGTAACGTTGGTGATGGTCGCTTTACTGTGGGGGGTGATCGAGTATACTTTCGGCGCTCTGATCGGGAAGGTGGATATGCAGGAACGCTACATCAATACGATCCTTGATTCGCAGCAAAATATCGTTATCGTTACCGACGGGCAGGAGATAATTTACGCGAACAAAGCTTTTTTCGACTATTTCCATTTTGACACTCTTGAGAAATTCAAAAACTTGCATCAATGCATCTGCAATTTTTTCGAATCGGAGGAGACGGAGCAGTATCTGATGCCCGTAATGGAGGGCGGAGTAATGTGGACCGATTATCTGCTTCAAAACGAAAACAAAGAGAATCAGGTCAAAATGACCATTGAAGGGGAGACGACCATTTTCAGGGTTAATTCCAAAAAAATGGAATACAAGGGAAATATTCGTCATGTCGTCGTATTCACCGATATTACCCGGCTAAACGAACTGGCAACGCAGGATATTCTGACCGGACTGGCCAACCGTTTTCAGTTTGACAAGGCGTTGCAGCACTCGATCCATATGTCAAGCCGGTACGGGCGCGTATTTTCGCTGATTTTGGTGGATGTGGACCATTTTAAAGAGGTTAACGACCGATACGGCCATTTAGTCGGCGACGAGGTACTCAAAGAGCTTTCGCTTCTGTTGTCCGAGAGTGTGCGTAAAAGTGATATCGTGGCTCGGTGGGGAGGGGAAGAGCTGGTGGTCTTGCTGCCTGATAGCGAATTGGCATCGGCGGCAAAACTTGCCGAAATGCTCCGAAAGCGGATCGAGGAACACGAATTCGCACCGCTAGACCGGCTGACCTGTTCATTCGGCGTTGTCCAATGGCATATCGGGGAAACATCAGACTCTCTGTTGCACCGTGTGGATGAAAAACTGTACGCGGCGAAAGAGGGAGGGCGAAACCGGGTCGTTAGTTAATCAGTCCCGATTTGAGTATCATCTGCCAGACTAGTGCCGAGCTGATTCCGGCAGCAAAACCGGCAAGAATATCATCACCCATAACCCCCCATCCACCTTTGGCTTCACGGTCGATTCGGCCGATAATGGAAGGCTTTTTGATGTCATAAAAGCGAAAAAAGAGAAAACTGAGCAGGATCTGGATCGCAAGACCGTTGTCGTATGAAACCATATCCGGAAAAGCAAACATTGCTCCCGGTGCGATCGAGAGAGCCAGCCACATTCCGACGAGTTCGTCAATCACAATGTGTTTGTCGTCGTGAACACCGCTTTGTGCTTCGTGGCGGTTAATGGCCTTAATGGCGATCAGGGTGATTAAAAGCGCTGAGAGAAAGAGAGTCTGGGAACCGAAATAGGCCAGTATCGCAACGCCGAACGGCAAAGAAACGAGTGTCCCGACCGTGCCGGGCGCTTTGGGCGAGAGACCGCTGTAACCGGCAGTCAGAAAAAACCATCGAAAATTCATACGGCGTCCCTTTAGTTCAATGAAGTGGTTTGATACAGCCGCATCAGTTCGACATAGAAGTCTTTTTCGGTATGCTCTTCGAGCAGTCCGTGTACCGGCATGATGTCGTAATAAAGCTTTGCAAGATTTTTGAAACGCCCCGGGTACAGGGATGAGACGATCATGGACGAAATCTCTTTACGCACCAGTACGGCCGGAGGAAGGAGTCCCTGCTGCATCAGTTCGAGGATCGATTCGGAATGGTACGAAATATGATGATGGTGGCCGTGCGGACACGTTTGGACGCTGACAAGCGTTTTGCACTGGTTACAGTAGACGTATTCGCTTGAAACGCCTACGTCAATATCGATTCCGACAAGGCGGTCTACGACCGATTTATTGGCGTTGTGATCGTAATACATACCGATTCCGGCGTGGTTTTGACCGATCATCAGGCGGTCGCATCCATAGTTTTTGGCCACGATCGCATCGAGAATAACCTCGTTACATCCGGCAAAAATATAGCTGCTTTCCAACGGTACGACAACGACACGGCCGCGGGGAAGGTAGTTTTCGACGAAAAATTTGAGCGTTTCGTAGCGCAGATCGTAGCTAAGATTGGTATTGTTATACGGCTTCAAGAGAAAGATCACGATCATATCGGTTCGCTCAAGCGTTTGGCGGATCAGACGTTCATGGGCCCGGTGAAGCGGGTTTGCCGCCATAAACATTGCGGTGGTGTGCTGTGCGCCGATTTCGCGCTTGGTATCATCGATGATGGATTGAATCGTATGTACAGGCGTGAGATCGATGGAATAGTCGCCGCAAATGGCGTATTTCCCAAGGCGCCGATAGGTCGCGCTCACACCCGGATGAGAGAGATCCTCGGTTCCGTAAATCTGGCGCAGCCGCTCTTTGGGATCGATTTGAAACACTTGGTCCACGCAGAGCTCTCCGACGACGATGCCGTCGCATACCAGTTCGAGGATTTCCCCTTTTTTGACACTGGTGAGAACGGTTTCATTGACTTTTCCGCTTGGGGAGAGGATCAGCGGGAACGGAAACGTTTTTCCTTTAAACATTCCGCTGTTGAGTACCTCTTTGCTTTGTTCTTCGTTCATCAGCCGAGTGACGGGATGAAGTTTTCCCGCTTTGAGCAGTGTCAGGGCCGATACGGCTTCCTGATCGA
>NZ_JQGL01000131.1 GCF_000747095.1 Sulfuricurvum sp. MLSB | reverse complement strand
AGCAGAACGTGCTCAGACTCCTTCAGTAGAGTCGGCTTTTAGAACAGTAGCCCTCGGGCGGCTGCTCTGCACTTTTTTATGCCCTTCGGGGCACTTCCCCTCTCTATACTACTTTCTAAAATTTCTTATACATTCGATGTTGACGTTTTCGATCGGGCATTGATGATCGATGTTTGATAGTGCTGATGCAGTTTGAGCAGTTGAGCAACGAGGATTTTTTGAAGTTTCTTCGTATGCCGTTTCGGATTGTCAATGTTTTTGCTGTTGATAAACTCTCCGACGTATCCTGAGATATATTCCAGATATACCGCAAAGATTTGCGAGAGTTCAAATTCTCCTGCTGATTGGACAAGCTGACTGACTGTTTTGCTGTACTCTTCGAAAAAGAGCTGGATGGAGGAAACATTGCTCTCTGAAAAGCTCATAATGATAGTAAACATCTTTTCGGCGTGTTGTATCCGGGTATCGAACTGTTTGCTTTCTTCAATCGTAAGGGTTGAGGAGGAAATTTCGTCAAAAAAACTTTTTATTTGCGTGTAGATCAGGGTTTGGTCGAGTGCGGGATAATTGTCGACTTTAGAAGCTTCCGTCGGTATCGTGCCGTAAAAATACGCCCCGTTATTCAGGTTGTATACGTGTTGGTTTTCCGATTTGTACACGCGCGTAAAATATTCCATACGGTGGATGGACATTTCAAACAGGGGCGTTGTTAACACGGTATCCAGGAAATTGCCTTTGACCGGCAGCGTCGAAGCGAAAAGGTCCAGCACATTCTGGTCGTTGATCGCCTTTTGTCCTTCCAGCGTCGTATCGTTGTGGTGATCGCCCGCATGCGTCCGGCCTGTTTCGGGGTCAAGCGCAAGATCCAGCCCGAGAAGATGTACTTTTTGCGCATCAAAGATAAGGCAAAGTGCATAGCTCAATTCACCGACGCTGAACCCTTCCAAAAAGCCGAAGCTTTTTTTATAGCGGGTGCGTTCCTCAAACAAAAAGATTTGCTCTTTTTTGTAGTACTGCGTGAAAACATGCATGGGGATGCTTGGCGTCAGGATAAACAACGCGTCTTTTAAAAAATCGGGGTTTTCCATACGTGCAAATGTTTGGATCAAATGAAATTCGGATTCGTCGCCGTGAACGACGATATGGGGATGAATGGCATGTTTTTCGAGTGTTTTGACGGCATTCAGTACGCATACGATGATGAATTGGTCGTAATGGCTTTTGAGCCACGCCATGTTTTTATCCAAAGAAGGGCCGGCTGCTACCAACAACACCGGTTTACCTGAAAACAGAGTGTTGTGATGATGTTCCGAGAGGTTTAAAAAGCGGTACCCTTCTTCCAGTGTGTTGAGCACCCGCGCATTTTTTTCGAGTAATCGATGATGCGAGTAGGTCAAATGCGATTGCGAGGCGATAAAACTTTGAAGCTGGGGGATAAGATAGCCGTATGCCTCGGAGAAGAGGGAAAACTTCAAATAGTTGTTGTACAGAAACCCGATATGAAAAAAATGGTTGAATCGTTCGCGAAAGTCTGCCGTACTGTCGGCGATGCTGAAGTCCAGGTCCGCTTTGCCGAAAGCAGACGAGTAATCGGTTACAAACAAAGAAAGCCGGAAGATTTCGAGATTGTTTTCGACGATAAGGTACATATGGCTTTTGATTTTTTTATGAATCTCCGCCATATGTATCCCCAGACCCGCGCCGAGAAAGATGTATTTGTATATCTGCAACAGAGGTTTGTCTTTTGAGGCCACCTGATGTACGTAACCGATCACCGGTGCGGTTGTGGCGTATGAACTCATGGTCGGGTCTGTTTCGGCTGCTTTGGCAACGGCTTTTTCGGAGAATTCAAAATTGTAAAATGTTTCGATAACCGATTCGGTTTTGCTTAGCGTGACGTGCTGAGCAGATGTTTGCGCATGCTGAAGGCTGGATTGGTTGTATAAAAAACGGCCGCTTGAGAGTTCTTTGACGTCAAAATAGCCCTCACGGTATTCCAGTGCGTAATTTTCCGGATAACTTCCCCGCTCGATGGCTTCTTGAAGAATGAAAATTTTGTCATATACGTGTTTGTGTTTTTGTTTGAAAAAATCCAAATTGGTTTGAAATGTTTGAATAGCCTGTTGCTGTATACGCTCCACTTCTTGATCCTTCGGTTGAGTGTTAAGATGCTATTTTAGCAGGAAACACGGCGTACTATTGCGGCTTTTGATCGTTTGCGCAGGAAAGAAGCGTTTTTGCGAGAAGAAAGTCGAATGCTTCATCAATGTCTACAGACGATTTTCGGTCCATGATGTACGCATACGTGTTTTTATTCAAAAAGAACGTGCGCTGATCCGACAATTTTTCCGTCCGGCAGATATAGAGAGCGCCGTTAAGCCGATACTGCTCCGGCAATTCCTGAGAGCGTTTGTTTTTTACCTCTTCGCGCAAAAAACAGCTCATATCGCCGTCTTTGGGCAACACGTTGCTCCACAGAGGATTATGTTCCGTTTCGCATACGGAAATCACGGCATCGGCTTCTTTGGCGATGCAAAGCTCTATCGCTTCATCAATATGTTTATCCGTGCGCAGCGGACTGGTCGGCTGGAGCAGTACGACGTAATCGAACCGTTTCATCAGATTCAGGGCATGTTGAACCGTATCGACCGTAGAGGTATCATCACGCGCCAGCTCGTCCGGACGCTTGAGCGTTTTCGCTCCTGCTTCCTGCGCAATACGGATGATGTCATCATCATCGCTGGTGACGACTACCTCATCGATGTATCGGCTTTTCAGAGCCGCTTCGATCGTCCAGGAAATCAAAGGTTTTCCTTCAAGATCGAGGATATTTTTGCGCGGCAGCCTTTTGCTCCCGCCGCGGGCAGGAATAATGGCTGCAAATGTGGCCCCTTTATACACTGAACACCTGCGAAAACTCAGTATTGGCCCGTTCGAAATCGCTCAGACGTCCGATGTCCAGCCAATACTCATGGATGGGGAAAGCGCCCGTCATGCAATCGGCTTCAGATAGATTGTTGAACAACGAAGGCATATCAAAAAACTGGTTGTCCGGCAGATATTCCAGGGCTTCGGGTGAGAGCATGTAAATCCCGGCGCTTACAAAAAACGTGTGCACGGGCTTTTCGACAATGTTTCTGATTTTTCCGTCTTCGACATTCACGACGCCGTAGGGGACCTGAAAATCATACTCGCGCACGCCCATCGTAGCGATCGCTCCCTGTGCCAAATGGAAATCGTGCAGATGTTCGAAATTGATATTGGTCAGCAAATCGCTGTTCATTACAAAAAACGGCTCGTTCAGCATGGACCGCATGAGGCTGAGTGCTCCGGCAGTCCCCATGCGCTCTTTTTCATGGATATATTCGATCGATACGCCGAAGGAGCTGCCGTCCCCGAAATAATCTTCGATGACGTGCGAGAGATAGTTCACGCTGATGATGAAATCGGTATAACCGTATTTGGCAAAATTCTCGATGATGGTTTGGAGAATCGGCTTGTTTCCGACCCGAAGCATCGGTTTTGGGGTCGTTTTGGTCAATTCGCCCAACCGTGTCCCCAGCCCGCCGGCCATGAGGACGACTTTGTTCGTTTTGTGTTTCGGCTTGATCAGTTCTTCGATATCGATGATGCCGGCCGGCCGGCCGGATTCGTCTACGATCGGGATTTGGCGCAGTTTTTTGGAGAGAAGTATCCGAAAAATCTTCTCGTTTGAATCGGATATTTTTGCTACGGTAGGAGTTTTGAAAAAAATCGTTTCAATACTGCTATCGACTGAGAGGCCGTTGAGCAGTCCCCTGCGAATATCACCGTCGGTGAGCGTCCCCAATAAGCAGTCATCATCGTCGATAACGAGAGCGATTTGCATTGCACCGCTGTCGATGATTTTCAACGCCTCTTTGATCGTAGCCGAATAAGATACTAGGATGTTATTGGTTTTTTTCATAATTCCATACCTAATCATGATCCTTGCTTCTATACATATTGACTGTTAATCAAGATGTGTAAAAGATAGTATAAATCGTATTTTATCTAAATAAAATTTTTTAATTCCACTTGTGCCAAGGCGTAGCTTTCCAATGTACCGATATCCCGGTGATAACCGTCGTTGTGGAAAGTATAAATCCTGTTGATAAAACGGGGCAGCACTTCGGTGCTGAAATCGACTTTTTCTTTGTGCAGGCTCTCAATAAAAGCGAGGATGGAAGGCTCCAGGATGTAGACCGCCGCGTTGGCAAGGTTTCCGGGGGGATGAGCGATTTTTTCATGAAACTCCGTGACGACGCCTCGCTCATCCAGCGCTACAATGCCGCAGCTTTGGGGAGTGTCGGTCGCGAACGTCATCATCGTCATTTCGCAGTGTTCTGGGCGCGTACGATGTGCATCGATAAAAGCGGAGAAGTCGCAAAAACTGAGATTGTCGGCATGGACCACCATAAACGCTTCGTTGTTCAGAAAGGGTTTGCACGCCAGAATGGTGCCGCCGGTCAGCAATAGCTCGGGCTCATGCAGCAGTGTGACGTTGTTTTTCCATGGGCTGAGACCGATATGCCGCTCCACCTTTTCCGCCATGTAGTGGGTGTTGACGATAAATCGGGTAACCCCCGCTGCGCTGAGGTTTTCAAACCAGTAATCCATCAACGGCTTTCCGTTGATCGGGACCAGGCATTTGGGCAGATGATCCGTCACCGGACGCAAACGGGTTCCGAGACCGGCGCTTAATAAAAGGGCAATCATGCCATGATCTCCCGTTCGAGTTCATGGATATTGAGCGGAATATTTCCGACGCGGCCGACCTGACAGGCTGCGGCGATTGAGCCGATATAGGCTCCTTCCATGACACTGGCTCCGACGGCTATGGACATGGATGCCGATATGAGCAGCGAGTCGCCTGCCCCTGCGACGTCTTTGGGCGCGCGGTTCAGCGCGGGGATCTGATCGGTGATCCATTTTTTGTTTTTGTCGGCGTGGATAAGGACCCCTTCGGACCCAAGCGTGATGAGAACATTGGCGATGTCGCTTTGTTTGCGCAGCTTTTCGGCCAGGATGATCAATCCCGATTCAAAATCGTTCAAGGCGAGACGGACCTCTTTTTCGGTAGGGGTGACGAGTTTCATGTGACGGAATTTCGAAATATCCCCTATCTGTGATGAGGACTGGCTGTCGGCAACCATCATGACTCCGTGCTGACGTCCCAATGTGGTGATTTTGTCTATCAGATGCGGCGGCAAACAGCCATAGCTGAAATCCGAAAAAACGATAAGATCGGTTTCGGCGATCTTTTGCTCAATGTCTTTGAAAATTTTGTTTTGAAGATCGATATCGATGTGATGCTGTTTGAGGTGGTTAACCCGCAGCAATGTTTTGTTGTGGGCGCGGAAACGCTGTTTGAGTGTTGTAGGACGGCTTGTATCTTGGACCAGATGGCATTCGACGCCGTAATCATGGAGCTTTTCCTGAACAAAATGACGGTAATCGTCTTCGCCCAAGACCGAATAAAACCGGACTTTTGCCCCCAGCCCGGCAGCGTGAGAGGCGACGATGGCCGCCCCCCCGATGAATTTATCCGAAGAGATCGGCGTCACGACGATCGTCGGGTCTTCCTGACTCATCCCCAGAGGGTCGCAAGTGATGTATTCGTCCACAATCGTATCGCCGATGACCAATACGTTTAATTCTTGAAACTTCGTAATGAGTTTTGTCAGTTTGGCGGTATTGATGCCGTGCCGTTTCAGATAGTTTTGGGGTTTTTCAATCATGCCGAAGTGGTTACGCTGAAATTCGCTTTCGAGAAGTTGCAATGAGGAAAACCCGATATCCCCGGAGCTGAATACCAATTTTCCTCCGTACGCTTTCACCAATGCCTGTTCAGGGTTATGATGCTGTTTGTGCTCGCTTCCTTTGACGATAATGTTTGGCTTGAGCGCTTTGATGAAGGCCCACGGCTCTTCTTTTAAAATCAATGCGTAATCCACATACATTGAATGCTGAATCGCTTCGAGCCGGATTTTGGCATCGAGCAGTTCGCTGTCGGGAGAAAAATCATTGATTCCGACGACTAAAAATGCGCCGTTGGATTTTGCAAATTTGAGCAACCGGAGGTGCCCGGGATGGAGAATATTGAAGTTACCGTTGATAAAAACAATTTTTGCGTTGTGCGCCAGTCGTCTGATCTCGTTGACATTTTCCGTGACAAAGTCATTTTCGATCATTTAGGATCCTTTAGGTTTCATGACAACGAAAATCTCGTTGGTGGGGACTTCGACGATTTCGGGCAGAACACGCAAAGAATGGGTCAGAATACCGTCACGGTAGGATATGGGCGTCCGGCTTAAAAGCCGGTCAAGATAGATCGCAGCATATTGTTCCATCTGATACGGTTCATAAAGGACGATGTCCATGTCGAGGGTTGCGGCCAACTTTTCAAAACTTTGTCGTGTCCAGTAGGTCAGATGCTCCGGCGGTTTATGATAGTACGGGATCACCCCTTCTGCATTGACGGTTGTTATGGCCATCAATCCGTCTGTGTCAAGGTGAGAGCGGAGAGTCTTCAGTGTGGGCACAATGGCGTTGAGATGTTCCAGCACCCCCCACAGCGTGATCGCATCAAACGAACGGTACGGCAGCGCATCAAACGATGTTTTTATTCTGGAATTGGTGTTGTCCGGATTGAGCTCAATGCCAAAGCAGCGCTCCCCTGCGATATCCACAAATTCCCCTTTGCCGCAGCCAAAGTCAAGAATGACGGCGTCCGGAGCGATTCCGAGATCTTCGAGTTTTTTCAGATTTCTACGAGCATTACGCTGCACGATGGTCGCATCCGCACGTACATCATGATAGTTGCCGTAAAAAGCCTGCAAAACCTGATCGCTCGGATTCGGTACGGTGTATTCCAGACCGCAACCGCTGCATTTGTAGACGCTGTAAACCGTATCGACGATGACCGAGTAGCTGCCGGATTCTGTAAAACATATTGGGCACACGTGTTGACCTTTGCCTAGATAAAGTTGATATGTTGCGGCGGATTGCCTTTGGGCGCGCTTAGATCGATCTGCCCTTTTTTGTAGGCATCCAGAAACTCATTGGGCTTGTGCTGCAAACACAGCGATCCGCACATCTTCTGGGCATTGAAATTCGGCGAAGCCAGATAGTTCATGACATCCCAATAACGATCGCTTTGAACGATTTCTTTGAAGCGGGTGGTGACGATATTGCCGATATGAAACTTTTTATATCGCTCGTTAAAAAGCATTCCGCAGGGGGCAACCAGTCCCGAGCCGGAAATCTGGATCTGAAACGGCGGGCCGTAACAGCGCTGATAGCTCCGTTTGCCTTCGGAGCTGATTTTCGACCATTTGACCGAAACCTGGTATTCTTCATCAGAATAGGATTCCGCTTCGTGCAAAAGATCGTCGAGTTCGGCGTATTTGGAATAATCGACTCCAAGCTGTCCGTCTTCGCTGTCGCTGGTGTGTTTGATAACCAGATAGTCCGGGCGCAATTCCTTGCCCAGTTTCGCCAACGGGATCACCTGATCGGCATCCTGCGGCATCAAAACCATTTGCATGCCGATAGTAACATCGAGGTTATCGCGTTTTTTGATTTCCACCATGTCGCGGATGTTTTGGCATACCTGATGAAACCACTCTTCTTTGACCCCCATGATCTGGGCGTAGCGCGCGGGTTCACCGGCGGAAATGTTGACGCGCAGGTAGGTGAGATGGGGCAGGATGCGTTCCAGGCTTTCTTTGGTCGAATTGTAGCCGTGCGTCGCGGTTGCCATTGATATCCCCAGCTGTGAACCGCGGATGATCGTATGTTCGAAATGGGGCGATATCGAACTCTCCCCATCCGAGACAAGGCTAATCGCTTTGACTCCCATCTCGGCACAATCTTCCAAAAAAGCGTCGATCACTTCGCGGGTGATATCGAAACGGTCGTTTTCCTGAAGTCGGGCATAGCAAAAGCTGCATCCGTAGTTGCACGCCCGGGTCAGTGCCATATCGATGGTAATCGGTGCGATTCTCTCTCCGCGTTCCCACGCTTCGATCCGTTCTTTATGCCATGCGATTTTTGTGGCGTCGAGTATCAGTTTTTCTTCTTCCATGGTACCTATATCCGTTTCTTGTTGCGGTCTTGCATATTGTGATACATCACTTCGATCGGAAAGCCGAACACTTTGAATAGATGGTGTTCAAGCGCCATTAATAACTCCGGCAATTTTTGCAGGGCTACGCCGGGCAGGTCGACTTCGATGCGCGAATCGCTGATGAAGACGACGTCCGGCAGGACGGCGATGCCTTGTGTCTTTAGAAACGGTTCGATTTCCTGCAGGATCGATGCGTGTTTTTGCTCAACGCTCTGAGAACTCCACGAACCCGGAGCGGATTCGAAAAAAGTGCTGACCTGCCCGTTGTAACCGGTTTGGCGGCGGTACTCTTTGGCTGCATCGTCGATCAACCGTTGCAGCGTCGAAAAAATAGGGGCCATATTGGCCGTTTGCACGATCCCGGCAACCGGACGGCGGTTCCATGCATCTCGCATACGCTCTTCCAGTTTTAATACGGCATGGCTTTGCGCTTCGATCAGCGGCAGCCCTTTGAGCAGTTGGCACAGGGTGTGTGCCAGAGCTGCGTCATCGTGTCCTACTGACGCATCGAATGTGCAGAATGCTTCTGTGAGCGTATGTGTTTGGGTATCTACGCACAGGGTCAGCCGGATGGCTTCACGGGATGCGCAGATGCGTACGGACGTTTCTGTGCATGGCTGGTTGTGTTGAGACGGCGGTAGCTGAACCTTTGCAAGGTTTTGGGCATAAAGCTCTAAAGAATCGTTCACTGGCATCTCACATACACCGGTCCCTCATAGGATAGCATTCTGGCAATATCGGCCTCGAGGGTCGTTTTTGAAGGCTCCAGAATTAAAACGTTTTTGAAAATTCCCATCATTGCCAGATCGTCGCTGTCCATGCAGTGGCTCCTGCCCAGCTTTTCAAAATAGTTATCCGCTCCGACACCGACCAGTTTGACGTCGGCGTTGTGTTCGTTGAGGTCATAACGGATCTGTTCGTAGGCGCGCATCACCAGAAACGGGACCTGAGAATACACGATAGGCTTTAACCCGGCAAGGTGGAGCCCCATCGCCATACTGATGGTCGCCTGCTCGCAGATACCGACATTGAAGGCGCGCTCGGGATGGTTCTGCAAGAAGTCGTCCAGTACGGCAAAGCCCATATCGCCGGCCAGCAAAACCATGCGTTCATCTTGGCGAAAATAACGGTAAAGCTCCGCCATTACTTCTTTTTTGGTTGCAAGATTATTCATCGTCGGCCTCCAAAACGTATCCGTCTTCCGTAGGGCATCGGAAATGGTGATTGACGGAGTTTTCGATGAAGCCGATTCCCTTGCCTTTGATCGTATTGGCAAAGACGACCGAGAACATACCGCGCGATTGCCCGGAGAAAAAAGGCGAAAAAGCTTCATGTAAAGCCGCTTCATCGTGTCCGTCGAGATCGTGAAAAAAGTCTGTATAGGAAGAGAGCACTTTGGATAATCGCGGATTATCCAGACCGACGTCCTCAACCCGGTTCATGGCCTGCAGCCCGTTGGCATCGATAATGATCAGAAGATTATCGAGTTTCATCCGATACGCCAGCCCCAACGCCTCGAAGTTGCTTCCCTCCTGCATCTCTCCGTCTCCGACGATGCAGACGACTTTGTTATTCATTCCCCGAAGTTTGAGGGCCTTTGCGATTCCGACGGCAATCGGAAGGCCGTGTCCCAATGAACCGGTTGAGGCTTCGATCATGTAATCGGGATTTCGGGTCAGGCATCCTTTGATGGAGGCGCCTTCGGCGTAAAAGTGTTCCAGTTCATAATCCGGCAGAAATCCGAGCCGGTTCAAGATCACATAATACGCATACGCGCCGTGACCTTTGCTGAAGATCAGGCGATCGCGCGATTCGCTGCGGGGATCGGTCGCATCGTATGTCAGAAAATCCCGAAAGAGTACGCTCAAAACTTCGACGCACGAAAGAGACGGCGCCAAATGCCCCGCCTTGCTTTTGCACGAAAGGGCGATGGTGTGCTTGCGGATGTGTTCGGCGTTCAGGTTCGGCATGCTCATCCCAGATATTTGAACCAGTCTTTGGTCGCTTCTTGAATGCTTGCTTCGTCCCATACGGGAGCTTCGCGCCACAGTTCGATGTTCTCCAGCATAATTTTCACCCCTTCTTCGAATGAGACTTTCGGTTTCCACCCCAGTAGCCGTTTGATTTTGGAAATATCCGCATAGGTGCAGTCCGGCTCACCCGGCCGTTTGGGAATGTGGATTTTTTCCGCACCGAGCAGTTCGACGAGACGGTTCACCGAATAGGTGTTGTCACTGCCGACATTTAGAATCTCCTGAACAATATCGGAGCGAGCGGCGGCATAACACGCCGCCGCGACATCGGTTACAAAGGTAAAATCGCGGGTCTGTTCGCCATCTCCGACTACGGTGAGCGGCTTTCCGGCCAGCAGCTGGGCCAGAAAAACGCCGAATACCGCTCCGTAGGTTCCGCCCGTGCGGTGGCGCGGACCGTAGACGTTGAAGAAACGCATCGAGACGACAGGCAGATTGTAGATTTTCCCCCAGTTCATGACGTATTCTTCCCCGAGGTATTTGGTCAACGCGTACGGATACTGCGGATCGATGGCGGCCGTTTCGGGAGTAGGATAGGTATCGGGAATGCCGTAACACGAAGAGGAAGCAGCGTAGACGAATTTTTTGATGGATGTTTTGCGGGCGGCTTCGAGAACGCGGATCGTTCCGTCGACGTTGGCACGGTGATAGGTCAGAGGATCGTTGATCGAGGGGACGATATCGGCAAGTGCGGCAAAATGAAAGACATAATCGACATCGGTAAAATAAGGGTCAAGATCGGTTCCGTAATCGCCGATATCCGCCTGAACAAACGTGATTTTACCGTTTCCCTGATGATGAGAGAGGTTCTCAAGCCGCCCGTTCGCCAGATTGTCGATGACGGTGACGCTGAACCCTTCTTTTATCAGCAGATCCGTCATATGCGAGCCGATGAACCCGGCGCCGCCCGTTACGATTGCTTTCACATGATACCTTTAAATAAAATTGTCGTGAGCATTGGGGTTTTGAAGCCGCCAGAGATAGCGGTTGACTTCATCCATGCGGCAGTTGACCCGGCATCCGTTGATATCGAGCTCGTTTTGGACGTATTCGTAGCTTTGCCGCCGCTTTTCCCCTTCCCAGATCGATTTGAATCCCGTTTCGTTGATGTTTCCGTAGCAAAATTTCTCTTGTCCAAGATAGGCACTGCACCCGTAAACGTCGCCGTTGGAAGCGATGTATCCCCAGAAAAACGGGGTCGAGAGGCATTTTTTGTATCCGTGTTGTTTTTCGGTGTATTTGCGCATCGTGTTGGCACGGAAGACCACATTGAAAGAGGCCGTATTGCACGCGGCCAGTTCCGCTTCCAAATCCATGTAGTCGTCGTAGTTGATCTGTTCGTAGGCGTGCGTTTCGCTAAAGAGATGCTGGGAATAGGGTTTGATAACCAGATAGTCCAGCCCGATATCGGCACACAGTTTCGCCAGCGTCACGGCGCTGTCGCGGTTTTCCGGCAGCAACAGCATCTGCGCCCCGAGGGTGCAGGTGTATCCGTACTCGCGTTTGAGACGGACTGCGTAGCGCAGATTCTCGATGACTCGGTGAAAATCGTCTTCTTTGGTCTGGTGAATGGCGGCGTAACTTTCGGGTGTTCCGGCATTGAGGCTCACTTTGACCCAGGAGCAGTGGCGGACGAACGTTTCGATGCTCTTCGTGTTGCAGGGGACGAAGTTGGTGGTGATGGAGGTGTCGATGCCGATAGAAGCACAGTGCTCGATCACCGACGCAAGCGGGGTAAAGAGCAGCGGCTCTCCTTCACCCGCGAACATCACGCTGCGCACTCCCCCTTCGGCCATTTCGCCGAGAGCGGCTTTGAGCGCTTTTTCTTCCTGCCCTATCTTTTCGTATCCCATGTAATCCAGAGCGCAGAACGTGCAACGGTGGTTGCACCCGCCGTACGGAGAGATTTCGACGTAGATGGGATAAACTTTTTTCAGTTTTTCCCAATCGTTTCCGGCGTTGCTCCACTGTGCCACCCGTTCGGGATGGTACATCAGCTTGTGTGAATCAATACGGTAAATATCACCCATGTTTTAATTGCTCCTCAACGGATTGGACAATGCGTTTTGCGAAATGTTCATAGCTGTTGTCATCGACAAGAGCGGTCAAATCGTTTGGCGAACCGTGTTTAATGATCTTTATGATGTCTTTGACGGTTCGAAAATACGCGAGTGCATTTTCGTAAAACGGGGGAGTATCATTGTATCGGCAGTCGTACACAATGGGCTGACAGCCGCACGCGGCAGCTTCAAGCGTTCGTTGTTGCAGGACATACATACTGTGCGGTACCAAGGTGTATGCGGCACTGTTGTAAACGGCGGCTACTTGATCATAAGGGAGAGAACCTTTACAGTAAGGTTTGAGAACGTCGTATTGCTCCCAGCCCCATCCGTAGATTTCGACCGGCAGGCCGGTCTGCTGATGAATCTTATGCAGCCACAACACGGTTATGTCCCGCACGACGTACGCGATAACGTGATTCTGGATGTACTCGGGGCTCAGATTATACTTTTTGGCCCATTTTTGGATAATGTCCGCTGTAAATTCTTTACCTTGGTCCAAGACATCGATCGCGTCTTTGACGATTTTCGTATTGTGGTGTTGCGCGTCCAGTCGAGGGGCGTACGAACTGCCGATAAAAATAATTTTCTGCTCGCGCGTGAGTGTCTCATCGGTTTTAAAGATGGCTTTGTTGACACAAAAAGACTGGCGACTGAAAGGGATTCCCTTTTTTTCCAGCAAAAGGTCTATTTCAGGAAGCAGGGAATAGACGGTATCACGCTTCCGAAGCACGATGGGCCGGGTATTTTGAAGCACAGGCATAAAGTCTTGAAACCAGACGAAATTAAAGACGTCGTCGTGCAGAAAACTGTTATTGAAATGGTTGATATTGATAACGACGTTTGGGTTAAATTGAATGTAATGGGCCAAATGGATAAACGTATCTATCTTTTGCATGTCGTTTTCTTCAATGGAAAGAAAAACCTGATGGCCGAGTGCTCTAAACGCGTCCGCTATATTTTGGCTGATGTACTGCATGACCGTTGTTTCACGGGACGCTATCAGAAAAATTTTCAGTGTCTCTGAAAATTCCGGTTGCAGTTTCCTGGCGTTGTTCATCAGCGCATCGGACATAGCGTTGCGTTCTGTATCGATGGCTTTGAGTGTTTGTTGAATGGCGGATACCAATTCGTTTTTGACATCACCGGAATATTCTTTGATGCCGAAATGTATCCGTTCGGGTAAACGGTTCTTGGTCGTCAGAAAATATTCGTAGAAAGTATTGACCGGTACGTTGATGCAGTTTTCAGGGGCATTCGGGATCGATTCGCCGTCATAGTAGCAGATTTGCAAACCGTCAACATGCGGATTTGATGTTTCGACCCGGTTTCTTTTTTCTGCTTCTTCAAAAGCGGTAATCGGATCAAAACAATAAATATCTTTTTGGTAATTATCCACCGTATCAATCCTTTTGTACAAACCATGAGTATAGCATGTGATTGATCACCATGTGGACATCTTCGACCAGACCGTATTCGCCCGGATTGGTTTGCGCGTGCAAAACAATGTCGCTCAGTCGGGCTAATTCTCCGCCGTCAAAACCGCTGAAGCCGACGACGGTTGCTCCGATCTCTTTGGCATAGCGGACAGCTTTAATGATATTCGGCGACGTGCCGCTGCATGAAATCGCAATAACAACATCTTGAGGATTGAGGACATTTTTTAGTTGCAGATAAAAAATATTGTCATAACCGGTATCGTTTGCGATGGCGGTGCATGAAGCGAGGTTATCGGCGAGGGCAATCGCGGATATGTTCAGTTTTCCGCGGCGTTTCAGGCCGATACCGAAATCGTTGACCATGTGCGATGCCGTGGCGGCGCTTCCGCCGTTTCCGATAATGTAAACGCGCTGTTCGCCGCTCAGAGTGCAGAGAAGTTGTTCGAGCTTGACAAGCTCATTTTTGTCCAGCGAGGATAATATTCTATGCAGATGATCGATGTATTCACTGATGAAGAGTTTGAACTGCATATAATGCCCTTTTTTTAAAACCGGAGAAACAGATTGAACGGCCTGCCTGAAGAGGCAGGGAATGACTATTGTGTGTCGGTTCTGTTTCTCAACGTACCATTTCAGCTAAAAAGCATATTGCGTACCACTTACGGGTTAGCCTTTAGAATTTACCTCGGCTTGGATCATCATGTTAAGTGATGAAAATTGAGCGTTGATTTTGCTGATAACGGCATCGTAAGCCGAAAACCGCTTGGTCAGAATATCATATCTGGATTCGAGAGATGCCAGCATCCGCGCGCGCTCTTCATTTAGCGACGTCATTTTTTTATCCATGTTCGACTGATAATTGTCAAGCAATCCGTTATAACCGGTATATTCGTTGATCTTGTCGTTCAGGGTTGAAAAGAGACCTGTTTTCGTCTGGCCGCTGACGCTGTCGTAACCGCCCGCCATGAAAAGGTTTACAGCGGTAGGATCAGCCGTCAGTGCCGCTTTGAACGTTGTGCTGTTGAACGTCATAGTACCGCTTTTATCAATATCGATACCGTAATTCATGAGCGAATCGTTGTCGCTGTTGACCGAAATGATGATGCTGTTGATCTCACGACTGATGGATTTAATGAAACTGTCTCCGTTGAATACGCCCTGAGAACCTGTCTCCTGGTCAGACATCGTCATATCACGCAAATTGGTGATCAACGTATTGTACGATTCGACAAACAGTTCCATTTCCGCGGTAATCGCGTCTTGGTCTTGTTTGATGTCGACATTGGCCGTTTCACCCGCCGTTGTGAGTTTGAGCGTTACGCCGTTGATAACATCGGAAATTTCATTGGTTGAGCGCGTCACGGTAATGCCATTGTATTTGAGAATGGCGTCTTGCGCAGTCAAAACAGACGTAAAACCGCTCGTTGCCGTGGCGTCGTTGTAGATTGCATCGACAAGCCCGGAACCGGGAACGCTCGGCGTATCCGAAATCGATATGGCTTGATCCGCCCCCGTGTTTTTGGAAGAGAGAATAAGCTTGTACGACGTTGCCCCCGTTTGCAAAACGGATGCCGTTACCTGCGTCCCGGCGGCATCATTGATCGCTGTCGCCAATTCTTCCAGTGTGGTCGCTGCCGTATAATTGACGTTGTAGGTCGTACCGTCAATGGTGACCCCCATGGTACCGCTACCGTCGGCGACTGTGCTGGTCGCAGAGAGGAAAGAACCGGATTCCTGAATATTTTTTTGAGCCAGCTGCACGGTTTGCAGAGTGAACGATTCGACAGCGGCGCCGGCTTCCGCCACGACTTGGAGATTGCCTCCTGTTACGGTGGTGGTGCGCTTTGCGTACAGCGAATCGTAACTCAAAGCCGAAACACTGCTTTTGAAGGAGCTGATAAGCGAATCCAGAAGGTCAAATGCCGTCTCTTTTTGGTCTTGAAGATCAAGTTTGTTATCGATCGGCGTAATAAGACGGGCTTCATCAGCGGCTTTTAATTGTTCAAGTACATCGGCAGTCAATACGCCTGAGCCGATACCGAGCGAACTGATTGAACTGGCCATGGCATGATCCTTTATATAAGGCAAAGATTTATTTTTATATCGGCAAAATTTTTTATTTTATTAATAGTCGGAAATAAAAGAGTACGAAATGCCATTTTTTGCGTAAAAAAGTTCCCCACGGAAATGATCATTGGAGCGATGAAACTTCTAAGCAGTTCGTCCTTTCGCGTTTGAGACGATAGTGCTTCACCAGAGGTCTGGCTTCGGCATCGAGGGCGCTAATGAGGTAAATCATGAAGATATTATAGTAGTTTGTCTTGCATTTACAGGTTCAAACGGCTATAATTCGCCAACTCTTCTAGACCTGTGCAAGGGTGCGTAAAGGCACTGTGTCAGGGTAGGAATACAGCAGCACACCTATGCGTGCTTTGTGCCGCAGGTATCTGGGAGAGCCTTCCTTTCTGTAAAAACAATCCGATTATTTTTTTTCGTCTTCTCTGTATTGTCCGGCTTTACATCCCGTTGGGCTGCTCGGCGGATTTTCTTTCAAATAGCACAAATCTTCATACGCTTGTTTCAGCACTTTGCTCTCTCTCAACAGCGGCAGCATTTTTTCATCTTTTTCGCTTAATGAAAGGCTTTGATCGTACAACAGCGCCTTGACTTCGGCATCGACGGCGGCAAGGGCTGCTTCGAGATGGGTAAGTGAAACCATAAAACCTCTTTTTTGGGTGATTATAGCAATATACAATGGAATTTTTGTCCCTCTTTGGGGCAGGCTTTAGTGCCATAGCGGCAAGCGTAGCCAAAGGGATTTTATTCCTTTGGCGTTCAAAACAAACTGGGTTGCAGCGCTTTGAGTTTGAAACTTTTACGGTGGATGTCGCAGTATCCGTATTGCCGGATCGCTTCGATATGGGCGGCGCTGCCGTACCCTTTGTGCCCTTCGAATCCGTACTGCGGATAGAGGCGAGAGAGTTCAACCATCTCGCGATCGCGCGAAACTTTGGCGAGGATCGAGGCGGCGCTTACTTCGGCGACGGTCGCGTCGGCTTTGACAAGGGTGCGCAGGCCACTGACGCCGAACGTGGAATTGCCGTCATAGAGATAATCGGCTTCCCCTAACGCGTACATGATCTCGCGAAGCCCCTGTGCCAGACAGGCCGAGATACCCAGAGTATCGACCTGAGCCGCGTCAAAACGGGCAATATGGTGGGTTGAATGGGCAATGATGATGTCAAACAGCTGTTCGCGCTTTTTTTCGCTCAGTTTTTTTGAATCCCCTAGCCCGTCGATCGGTGTGTGAAGAATCACCCCGGCGATGTAGAGCGATCCGGCCAGCGGTCCCCGACCGGCTTCGTCAATACCGCAAAAATTCATTGTGAAACCTGCTTTTAAATTTTTCGGCATTGTAGAACATTCTTGACGAAAAACGGATTAAGAACACAGGCGTGCTTACTCTTCACCGAGCGTCCATTGGGCAAACGGCACCATCTCGATCCGTGCGATCGGATGTGAAAGGGTGCTTTCCAGATTCATCGTCACGGCGATGATCTCTCTGACCCCGTTGGTGATGATAAATCCTTCCAGACTCTCCACCTTCTTGAAAAGTGCGTGTTCGTTGGCAAACGGCAAAGCCAGAATAATCTGGGAGCGTCCGGGAAGGTAAAAATCGATCCCTTCCTCGTAATAACATTCGACGTTGTGTTTGATCAGCTCCAGATAGATCAGATTCTCGAAAACCCTTCCGAAATGCTTTTGCAGGTTCAGCGCCTGTTTGATCGCGGTATCGCACAGATACAATTTTTTAACGGCGCTGGGATGGTTGTATTTTTCAAGCATGTAGAGGTAGCGTTTGTCGATCAGTGCCTGGACATGCAGATAGAGTTTGTCTTTGGAGATTTTGCGTTCCCCTTTGAGCCGTTCGTAGAGGTTGAACGCCGAAACCTTCTGCGTCACCATTTTGGACGATTGGGTCATGATATCCAGTTCGATCGGCTCCAGAGCGCGTATCAGCGTTTTTTGCAGATACAGCAGCCGCTCTGCGGCATTGATACGGTGCATTGCCGGAAATCCCCCAAGTTGGAAAAAATGGTTGAGCGCGGTGGAGTCGAATTTGGGTTCGAAGGCCAAAAACTCTTCGAAATCGAGCAGATTCACCGGCAATACCTCTACGGCGGTATCGAGAGGCTGCTCGGAGGAGAGGATGATTTGGTCGATCTCAAAGAGCCTGACCCCTTCGCGATAGTTATCGAGGGCAAGGATGGAGATTTTGTGCTCCCGGCAAAACGGTTCCAGAACGGCATTGAGTTCGTTGACGTCCAAGCGCAGATCACGGCAATCGAGATAAAGATAGGCTGACTTCTTTTTTGAAAGGAGATAGTTTTTAATCAGCGACGTTTTCCCCGACTGCGTGATGCCGACAAGGGCGACGCTTTCTTCACCGATGGCTGCTTTGCGCTCGATAAAGAGGGGATTGTGCAGATCGTAGCGGTAATATTCGTCAAGTAATACGGTCATCTGCAGCCTCTTTTAGTAAAAAATCATCATGCCAATATACACACTTCCTTCTTAAAAGGAAACAAATTAATACCATTATACGTTTTTTACCCCCAAAATCCTTGACCCTAGGGGGGGATGTCGGTATAATTTCGCCGCCTTATATAGTCAGACATGATCTGACGAGTTCTTTATTAAGGAAAACATTATGGAAAAGATTCGTTTGAAACTTAGAGCATACGATCATCGTGTACTTGATCGTTCAGTTGCCTCTATCGTTGAAGCTGTAAAGCGAACGGGTGCGGAAATTCGCGGCCCAATCCCTTTGCCAACCAAGATTCGTAAGTATACGGTTCTCAAATCTCCGCACGTAAACAAAAGTTCACGTGAGCAATTCGAGATCCGAATGCATGCACGTTTGATCGACATCGTATCGGCTACGCCGGACACTGTTGATTCGTTGATGAAGCTTGACTTGGCTCCGGAAGTGGACGTAGAAGTTCGCTCTATGGACAAGTAAGGAGTAGGGTGTGGAATACATTGTAGAAAAAATCGGTATGAGCCGAACAGTCGGAGCACAAAGCAAAGTTGTTACTCTTTTGAAAGTAAAAGAAGTAAAAGTTTGCGAAGTGAACGACGGTACAGCCCTTGTCGCGTACAGCGAAGGGAAAGCATCAAACAAATCGGTTGAAGGTCAGCAAAAGAAGTATAACCTTACTGCTGAGTTCAACAAATTCGCAACGCTAGAAGTCGCTAACACTGAAGCGGGCGATTTGGATATGAATCCTTTGACGGATGCAAAAACCGTTAAAAGCGTATTCAATACAAAAGGTCGCGGTTTTACCGGTGTTATGAAACGCTGGAATTTTGCCGGAGGACCTGGCGCACACGGTCACCGTTTTCACCGTACCGGTGGATCTATCGGTAACCGCGAATGGCCTGGTAAAGTCCAAAAAGGGCGCAAAATGTCAGGTCAATACGGTAACGAGCAAGTTACTGTCAAAAATGAAGTGATGTCATATGACGCACAAAACGGTGTATTGGTTGTCGTGGGTTCAATCCCGGGCGCTAACGGTGCACTAGGTCGTGTAAAGGTAGTGAAATAATGAGCGCGATTGTACTGAACGAAAAATTCGAAAAAGCCTCTGAATTGGCATTGCCTGAGAGCTTCAGCGGCATTAACCCGCACAATCTCTACTTGTACGTTAAATCGTACCAGGCGAGTATCCGTTCCAACACAGCTTCAGCGAAAACTCGCTCTGAAGTTCGCGGCGGCGGGAAAAAACCATGGGCTCAAAAAGGGCGAGGCGGCGCACGTGCCGGTTCACGCCGTTCACCTATCTGGGTTGGCGGTGCGATTGCACATGGTCCGAACACTGGTCGTAACTACGATCAAAAAGTCAACAAAAAGCAAAAGAAACTTGCACTTAAATGTGCTTTGGATGCTTTGGCACAAGCTGGGAAACTTTTTATCGTTGATTCGATCGAAGTTCCAAGCGGTAAAACAAAAGACGCACTGGCGCTGTTCAATGCTTTGAACGTTCGCGATGCGTTGTTGGTGAAAAAGATTCTCGACGAGAATACCTATCTTGCATTCCGTAACATTGCTTCTACCTACGTTGTAGAAGAGAATGAACTCAACGCCTTTTTGGCTGCGACATACCGTTCGGTAGTAATCGAAAAAGCGGTATGGGAAAATCTGACTAAAGAGAGCTAAGATGGCAGATATTACTGATATCAAATCGATCCTGTATACAGAGAAGACTCTTGGTCTTCAAGAAGAGGGCGTAATCGTAGTTCAAACGTCTCCACGTATGACTAAAAACGCTCTTAAAGAGGTGTTCAGAGAGTACTTCGGAATCGTTCCGGCTCGTGTTAACTCTTTGAATCAAAGCGGTAAAGTAAAACGCTTCCGCGGTCTCGCTGGCAAACAAAACGACTTTAAAAAGTTTTATGTGAAATTGCCAGAAGGCGCACAAATCGATAGTTTGGCGGTGTAATATGGCGATCAAAACGTATAAACCAACTACCCCGAGCCGACGTTTCTATACAAACGTTGACAACTCGGATATCACGGCAAAAGCGTCTGTTCGCTCATTGTTGAAAAAACTTCCGGCAGCTGCAGGACGTAACAACAACGGTCGTATCACGTCACGCCATAAAGAAGCGGGAGCTAAAAAGCTTTACCGTATCATCGATTTCAAACGTAACAAATTCGGCATTGCCGGTACTGTTGCGGCAATCGAGTACGATCCGTATCGTAACTGCCGTATCGCGTTGATCAACTACGCAGACGGTGAAAAACGCTACATCCTTCAACCGAAAGGTTTGAATGTCGGTGATGCGATTATGGCCGCTGAGAGCGGACTGGACATCAAATCGGGCAATGCCATGAAATTGATGAACATCCCTGTCGGTACTACGGTTCATAACATCGAGCTGAAACCTGGCAAAGGCGGACAAATCGTTCGTTCAGCGGGAACATCTGCACAAATCATGGGACGTGATGGCAAATATGTTTCACTTCGTCTTCCATCCGGCGAAATGCGTTACATTCTTGGCGAATGTATGGCAACTGTCGGTATCGTCGGTAACGAAGAGTACATCAACATCGTTCTTGGTAAAGCAGGGCGTACACGTCACATGGGTATCCGCCCTCAAACTCGTGGTTCTGCGATGAACCCTATCGATCACCCGCACGGTGGTGGTGAAGGTAAAACGAATTCAGGACGTCACCCGGTTACTCCATGGGGTAAACCGACTAAAGGTGCTAAAACACGTGGTAAAAAATCGAGCGATAGACTTATTATCTCTCGTCGTAAAAAGGGTTAATCAATGGCTAGATCGGTAAAAAAAGGACCGTTTGTTGACGGACACCTTATGAAAAAAGTGATTTCTGCCAAAGAGACGAAAAACAATAAACCAATCAAAACATGGTCACGCCGCAGCGTGATCCTGCCGGAAATGATCGGTTTGACGTTCACCGTCCATAATGGCCGTCAGTTTGTACCGGTTTTCGTAACAGAGAACCACATCGGTTACAAACTTGGTGAATTCGCACCAACACGTACATTTAAGGGCCATAAAGGTTCTGTACAAAAGAAAATCGGGAAATAAGGAAGAGATATGGCAAGAGCACTATTAAAATTCGTTCGCGTATCTCCGACTAAATCTCGTTTGATCGCTCGCGAAGTTCAAGGTATGAATGCTGAACAAGCATTGGCTGCATTGGAATTTACTCCAAACAAAGCGGCAAAAATTATTGCTAAAGTGGTTGCGTCTGCAGTCGCGAACAGCGGACAGGAAGCGGAAGATTGTGTTATCAAATCATGCCGCGTTGATGCAGGCCCGGTTTTGAAACGTTTCACACAACGTGCCCGCGGTAGTGCATCAGGTATCCGCAAACCGACTGCGCACATTTTGGTAGAAGTAGAGGGCAAATAATTATGGGTCAGAAAGTTAATCCTATCGGACTTCGTCTGGGTATCAACCGTAACTGGGAATCAAGATGGTTCCCTAACTTTAAAACGGCTCCGGTATCACTCGGCGAAGATCATAAAATCCGTACATTCTTGAAAAAAGAACTCTACTATGCCGGTGTGAGCAACATCGTCATCGAGCGTACTGCGAAACGTCTTCGCGTTACGATCATCGCGGCTCGTCCGGGAATCATCATCGGTAAGAAAGGTTCTGACATTGAAAAAATCAAAGAATCTCTTCAAGCCCTGATCGGTAAACCGGTTGCCGTAAACATCAAAGAAGAGAAAAAAGCACAAGCTTCTGCACAACTCGTTGCGGAAAACGTGGCTACTCAGCTTGAAAAACGTGTTGCATTCCGCCGCGCAATGAAAAAAGTTATGCAGAATGCACAACGTTCAGGCGCAAAAGGGATCAAAGTATCGGTTTCAGGTCGTCTCGGCGGTGCTGAAATCGCTCGTACAGAGTGGTATTTGGAAGGTCGCGTACCTCTTCATACTCTCCGTGCAAAAATCGATTACGGTTTTGCCGAAGCGCATACGACTTACGGTGTAATCGGGATCAAAGTTTGGATCTTCAAAGGTGAGGTTCTCACCAAAGGGATTCAGCCAGAAGCAAAAGAATCTAAAGAAGAGCGCGGCGAAGGTGAACAACGCCGCCCGCGCAGAAAGGCTAAATAATCATGTTGATGCCTAAACGTACGAAATATCGTAAACAAATGAAAGGGCGTAACCGCGGTTACGCCACACGCGGAAACAAATTGGACTTCGGTACAATCGGTTTCAAAGCAACGGAAGCGGGACGTATTAACTCTCGCCAAATCGAAGCGGCTCGTATCGCGGCTACCCGTCACATCAAACGTAACGGTAAAATCTGGATCCGTGTTTTCCCGGCTAAACCACTTACTGCTAAACCACTCGAAGTTCGTATGGGTAAAGGTAAAGGTGCTGTGGATCAATGGGTTATGAACATCGAACCGGGTCGTATCATTTTTGAAATGGGCGGAGTTGAAGAGGGTCTTGCGCGTGAAGCGTTGGCACTTGCGATGCAAAAACTCCCATTCAAAACAAAAATTGTTACTGCGGAGATGAGCAATGAAGTATACTGATTTGAACGGTAAAACAGCCGCTGAACTTCAGGGGATGCTCAAAGAGAAAAAAATTGAGCTCTTCACTTTGAAGATCAAGCAAAAAATGATGCAATTGACCAATACGAGCGAACTTCGCACGGCAAAAAAAGACATTGCACGCATCAACACAGCGCTTAGCGCAGTGAAGTAAGGGCCTAGCTATGACACATAAACGTGAAATTCAAGGTATCGTAGTCAAAAAAGCGGGTGACAAAACAGCGACTATCGTTGTTGAGCGCCGCGTAATGCACCCACGCTACCACAAAACGGTAAAACGTTTCAAAAAATACATGATTCACGACGAAAACAACCAACTGAACGTTGGCGACCAAGTCGTTGCGATTGAGTGCCGTCCGCTCTCAAAAAGCAAATCATTCCGTTTCAAAACTCTTGTTAAAGGGGTAGAAGCATGATTCAAAGTTTTACTCGTCTTGCAGTAGCCGATAACACAGGGGCTAAAGAGCTCATGTGTATCAAGGTTCTCGGCGGTTCAAAACGTCGTTACGCGACTGTCGGTGATGTTATCATCGCTTCGGTCAAAAAAGCGGCACCGACCGGTAAAATCAAAAAAGGTCAAGTAGTTACAGCTGTTGTTGTTCGTACGAAAAAAGAAGTACACCGTGAAAACGGTTCTTTGATCCGTTTCGACGAAAATGCAGCGGTTATCCTTGACAAAAAACGTGAGCCGGTAGGAACACGTATTTTCGGACCAGTAAGCCGTGAAGTTCGTTACGCTGGTTTCATGAAAATCGTTTCATTGGCTCCGGAGGTTGTATGATGGCAAAATTTAATTTCAAAAAAGGTGACACTGTCGAAGTGATCGCCGGTGACGACAAAGGTACGAAAGCAGAAGTGCTTCAAGTAATGCCTAAGAAAAACAAAGTGATCGTTAAAGGTTGCCGTGTTGCTAAAAAAGCAATCAAACCTAGCGAGCAAAATCCACAAGGCGGATTTATGAACAAAGAGATGCCGATCGATGCATCGAATGTCCGCAAAGTAGAGGCGTAATCATGGCACGTTTGAAAGATAAATATTTGGCGCTCAAACCTGAGCTCCAATCCGCTCTTGGCATTGCAAATGTAATGCAAGTTCCTGCTTTGGAAAAAGTGATCATTTCTGTCGGTTGTGGTTTTGCCATGAAAGACAACAAATTGATCCAAAACATCCAAGATACGATCAGCAACATTGCCGGTCAGCGCGCTTCGGTTGTCGTTGCACGCAAATCAGTTGCGGGATTTAAAGTACGTGAAGGGATGCCTGTCGGTGTGAAAGTAACATTGCGCGGTGCTCAAATGTACGATTTCATGGATAAATTGGTTAGCGTATCACTTCCCCGTGTTAAAGACTTCCGTGGTATTCCACGTAACGGTTTTGACGGTCGCGGAAACTATAACTTCGGTATTACCGAGCAGTTGATTTTCCCGGAAGTAAACTATGATGACATCATGCAAATCCACGGGATGAACATCACGGTCGTCACGACTGCAACAAACGACAAAGATGCATTCAAACTTCTTGAAATGCTCGGTATGCCGTTTGCTAAAGGGAGAGAATAATGGCTAAAAAGTCAATGATCGCTAAAGCGGCTCGCAAACCAAAATTTGCTGTCCGCGCTTACACACGCTGCCAGATCTGCGGTCGTCCGCACTCTGTTATCAGCGATTTCGGAATTTGTCGCGTTTGCTTCCGTAAAATGGCAAACGAAGGGTTGATCCCAGGCGTTAGAAAGTCAAGCTGGTAATTCCGGCTTGATACTCCTAATGATTAGATAAGGAATATTAAATGATTAATGATTTGATCGCGGATTCGTTGACTCGTATCCGTAATGCGGCTATGCGTCGTTTGGATTCTACAATATTGGTTCATTCAAAAGTTGTAGAAGCTGTGGTTGCCATTTTGGCAGACAAAGGGTACATTGAGAGCTTTAACGTAGTCGAAGACGGCGTTAAAAAATCGATCAACGTCGTATTGAAATACGATGAAAAAGGTCGTACGGTTATCAATGAAGTAAAACGTGTTTCCAAACCTGGACGCCGTATTTACAAAGGCAAAGATGAACTTAAACGTTTCAAAAACGGTTACGGTACCATCATCGTCAGCAGTTCTAAAGGGGTACTTCCTAACGATAAAGCATTCGAGCTTGGCGTTGGCGGCGAAGTCCTTTGTACAATTTGGTAAGGAGATAAGATGTCACGTATTGGTAAAAATCCTATTTCTATCCCAAATGATGTTAAAGTGAGCATTGACGGAACCGTCATTAGTTTCGCAAAAGGCAACGTTACACAAGTACTCGATACACGCGGAAACTGCGGTGTTACGTTCGAAGATAACGCTTTGACATTCAGCACAAACTCTGACCACCGCCAAGACCGTGCGTTTTGGGGAACCTACCGTTCACTTGCGGCAAACATCGTTACCGGTTTGACAACAGGTTTTGAGAAAAAACTGGAAATCAACGGGGTCGGTTACCGTGCAGCGGTTCAAGGAAACGTATTGAACCTTCAACTCGGATTCAGCCACGATATCAACTACGATATCCCCGCGGGAATCACGATTGCCGTAGAGAAAAACGTTATCAGCATCAAAGGTGCGGATAAACAACAAGTCGGGCAAATCGCTGCTGAAATTCGTTCATTCCGTCCGCCAGAGCCGTATAAAGGTAAAGGTGTTAAATACTCTGATGAAACTATCCTGCGTAAAGCCGGTAAGACATCTAAGAAATAAGGGGCGATGAAATGACAGGTAAAATACTTAAAATCAAATCGGCAAAACGCATTCAGCGTAAACGCCGTATCCGCTCTAAAATCGCAGGATGCGCAGCACTTCCACGTGTTTCCGTATTCCGCTCTAACCGCTACATCAGCGCACAAGCGATCAACGATGAGCAGGGTGTAACGCTTGCGAGCGTACATTCAAAAACTTTGGGTCTTCGCGCAAACAAAGAAGGTGCTGAAAAAGCAGCTGCAGCGTTTGCTAAAACCCTCAAAGATGCCGGAATTAACGAGATTACGTTCGACCGTAACGGTTTCTTGTACCACGGTGTTGTAAAAGCGTTTGCCGATTCACTTCGTGCAAATGAAATCAAGTTTTAAGGGCTGATCGATGAATCCGATTAATAGAGAAGAATTTGAAGAATCGATCGTAAACATCGGTCGTGTAACAAAAGTTGTAAAAGGTGGACGTCGTTTCCGTTTTACTGCTCTTGTGGTTGTCGGTAACAAAAAAGGGACTGTCGGCTACGGTGTGGGTAAAGCGAAAGAGGTTCCCGATGCGATTCGTAAAGCAGTAGATGAAGCGTTCAAAAATCTGACGGAAGTCAAGATCAAAGGGACTACTATCGCTCACGATATCGAAGTCAAATACAATGCAAGCCGTATTTTGCTTAAACCGGCATCTGAAGGTACAGGGGTTATCGCCGGTGGCGCTACTCGTCCGGTACTCGAGCTTGCAGGGATCCAGGACATTCTTACGAAGTCTTTGGGTTCAAACAATCCAAACACCGTGGTTCGTGCGACAATTGACGCACTTTCACGTATTAAAGGGTAAGTAATGGCACTCGAAAATCTTACACCTGCTGCGGGTTCAACCCACAGCAAAAAACGTATCGGACGCGGCCAAGGCAGCGGAACCGGTAAAACTGCCGGTAAAGGGCACAAAGGTCAAAAAGCGCGTAAAGGTTACAATGAAAAGCGTAACTTCGAGGGTGGACAACAGCCACTTGCTCGCCGTTTGCCAAAAATCGGTTTTACATCACAAGTTGTTAAACCATACGTTATCAATGTAGAGAAAGTGAAAGAAGTAGCTGCTCTTGCCGAGATTACAATGGAAACAATCCGTAGTGTACACCGTATGAAAAAATCGGTCGTTAGCGTTAAACTTGTCGGTGCAAGCGCTAAAGATCTGGCATCTAAAATTAAAGACGAAAACGTTACAACAACTGGTAAATAATGAACCAACAGCTTGTAAACAAGATCTTAATTACGATCGGTTTTCTCTTCATCTTCCGGTTGCTGGCATACGTGCCGGTACCGGGTGTTGACACAGCGGTCATTGCGTCGTTTTTTGACGATCACGCAGCAGATGCACTGGGTCTGTTTAATATGTTCAGCGGAAATGCCGTAGAACGCCTCTCGATCATCTCTCTTGGCATCATGCCTTACATCACCGCTTCAATTATCATGGAACTGTTGGCTGCGACTTTCCCTAACCTTGCTCAAATGAAAAAAGAGCGTGACGGTATGGTGAAATACATGCAGATTATCCGTTATGCGACGATTGCGATTACGATTGTTCAGGCGATCGGTGTCAGCATCGGTTTGCAAAGCATGACGGGCAAAGACGGCAGCAGCGCAGTATTGGTTGACCATACTACGTTTATGATTCTTGCGACGGTTTCAATGCTGGCGGGTACGATGCTGCTGATGTGGATCGGTGAGCAGATTACCCAAAGCGGAATCGGAAACGGTGTTTCTTTGATCATCTTCGCGGGTATCGTTTCGGCTATTCCTAGCGGAATTTCTCAGTCGATAACGATGGTGAATACGGGGGCGATGAGCTTCCTGACATTGCTGTTGGTTATCGCGCTGATTATTGCTACCGTTTTGGTCATTATCTATGTTGAGCTGGGGGAACGCCGTATTCCGGTTACCTACGCCAAAAAGACGATGCTTCAAAACCAGAACAAACGGGTTATGAACTACATTCCGGTCAAAGTGAATCTTTCAGGGGTAATCCCGGTCATTTTCGCATCGGCCATCTTGATGTTCCCGATGACGGTGCTTTCTTCAAGTACCAATCCGTATGTTCAGGGCGTAGCTGATGCTTTGAATCCGAACGGGTATTTCTTTAACCTGCTGCAGTTTTTGTTTGTCGTTTTCTTCGCGTTTTTCTATGCGTCAATCGTATTCAACGCAAAAGACATCTCCGACAACCTCAAACGTCAAGGCGGCTTTATCCCCGGTGTGCGTCCGGGCGAATCGACCAAAGACTTTTTGAACGAGACAGCCGGCCGCCTCACCTTTACGGGTGCGATTTACCTTGGGCTTGTGGCAACATTGCCATGGGTTATTCTCAAAGGGGCCGGGGTTCCGTTCTTCTTCGGAGGAACGGCCGTTTTGATCGTCGTGCAGGTTGCTTTGGATACGATGCGTCGTATCGAAGCGCAGGTTTACATGAGCAAATATCAAACTCTTAGCGCGGTTGGCCTGTAAAAATGGCGATTGCGCTACGAAAAAACGATGAAATCATAAAATTGCGTGCGGCGAATCAAATCGTCGGTGCAACTCTAGAACTTTTGGCTCAACACACTAAGCCCGGAGTCACCTTGAAAGAACTGGATGCCATGGCGGAAGAGTACATCCGAAGTCAAGGCGCCATCCCCTCTTTCAAAGGGCTTTACGGCTTCCCCAATGCCGTCTGCATCTCTGTCAACGAAGTGATTATTCACGGGATACCCACCGATTATGCCCTCAAAGAAGGGGATATCGTCGGTTTTGACGTCGGAACCAAAAAAGGGGGGTATTTCGGGGACGGGGCCGTTTCGGTCGGTGTCGGCACGATCAGCAAAGAAGACGAAGCGCTCATCGCGTGCGCTAAAGATTCTCTTTACCATGCGATTGAGATTATCAAAGACGGGATGCGGTTTAAAGAACTCTCGCAAGAGATCGAAAAATTCATCCTTGAGCGCGGTTTTGTCCCTTTGCGGGGATTTTGCGGTCACGGAATCGGGAAAAAACCCCATGAAGAACCTGAAATACCCAATTATCTGGACGGACCTAACGCAAAAGCGGGACCGAAGATCAAAAACGGAATGGTCTTTTGCATCGAACCGATGATCTGTCACAAAGAGGGAACGTCCAAGATTTTGGCCAATGGATGGGATGTAGTCAGTACGGACGGGCTGAGAGGCTCTCATTATGAGCATACGGTTGCGGTTATCAACGGTAGAGCTGAAATATTATCAATCGCGTAAAAAGGATCAATATGGCAAAAGATGATGTCATTGAAGTAGACGGAAAGATCATTGAGGCGCTACCGAACGCAACGTTTCGTGTGGAGTTGCCAAACGGGCACGTTATTTTGTGTCATATCGCAGGTAAAATGCGGATGCACTACATCAAAATTCTCCCGGGGGATACGGTCAAAATCGAACTGACTCCTTACAGTTTGGACAAAGGGCGTATCACTTACCGCTACAAATAAAACGCCTTGCCCCGTGCAGGTGCGTTTGTCTCCACGATTTCACTATAATTACGCATATCAATACAAAGAGTAACGATGTGTACCAACCCCCAATCTCCTTTGCTGACGACGCTTGTCAATACACTTCGCGATGCTACGGTACCGTCATTCGTTTTTCGTCACACAATCAAAGAAATAACTAAACTTTTGTTGAACGAAGCTCTCAAGGATATGCCGACAAGAGCAAAAAAAATTGCGACATGGCAAGGAGAGATGGAAGTCGAATGCATCGACGAATCATCGATTATGGTCGTGTCGGTGTTGCGGGCCGCTTTGCCGATGCACGAAGCCGTGATTGAAACCGTGAATAATGCCGTATCGGGGTTTTTGGGCATTAAACGAGATGAAAAGACGCATCAAAGCAAACTCTATTATGACCGGGCGGGAGATTGCAGCGGCAAAACAGTTATTGTAGTCGATACGATGGTAGCGACGGGAGGCTCTGTGTGCGACGCGATAGATATCGTCAAACAAAAAGGGGCCAAAACGATCAAGACGCTGCATGTCATCGGTTCGCCGGAGGGGATAAAGCAGATTGAGGAGCGTTACGGCGACGTTGAGATCTTCATCGCGCAGATTGATCGCGGGTTGGATGAGAATAAATACATTATCCCGGGTTTGGGAGATGCGGGCGATCGAGCCTATAATACATTTTAAAAGAAGGATGCGGATGCATTTTAGGATAGTGTTTATATGGTTGCTGGCTATTACAGCCGGCATGTCATCAGAGATTCGGGATCAAAGAAGTCAGGAATCGTTTTGGAAGGTTTATACGAGCGCCCTTCGCGGTGAGCAGATGGCGCAATACCAGGTCGGAGTGATGTACGAGCGGGGTATCGGAGTGGAGCGAAACCAGGCGCAGTCCGTTTCGTGGTATGAAAAATCGGCGCAGCAGGGGTATATGGACGCGCAGTACAATCTGGCATTGATGTACGCATCGGGACGGGGAGTGGAGAAAAACCTGGAGAATGCGATGGTTTGGCTGTCAAAAGCGGCCAAGCAAGGAGACAAGGAAGCACGCAAACTTTTGCTGGAAATCATTGACGGAAAACACGACGATGCAAAGGTCGCCGCACCGGTTGAAGCGATGGCCGAGAATGATGATGCCCTCCGACCGATACCGCCCTCAACGTTGGTGACGAAAGACGGAGCGCAGGTATGCACGGGCAAAGGCGAATGCCGACGTTATCAGAGCAACATGGTTTTGACGTCGGTCAGCATGCGCGGATCACGCTACAAAATCAGCGGCACAGTCACGAAAAAAGGATGGCGCTCATTTGATGAAGACGGTTGGATTGATGCGGAGTATGTCCGGATTAGAGAGTAAAGTCAGCCTCGAAAGAGGCGGCACTTTATTTGACGAAACTGCAGCAGTAGTCTGAAACGGTTTTGACTTTGAGGTGGAATGCGCTGTTCGCCGCAACTTCAAAGCTTTGCGGGCCGGTAACGCTGATCCAGGCATCCGAGCCGGGGAGTTGAACATCCATCTCACCGCTCATGATCTCCATAATCTCTTTGTCGCCCGTATTGAAGGTATATTCACCCGGCAGCATGATTCCGAGCGTTTTGATGCTTCCGTCGTCGAAACGGACGGTGCGGCTGGTAACTTTTCCGTCGAAATAGACATTGGCTTTTTTATCGACGGTGACGTTGGCAAATTGAGACATAAACTTCCTTTGTAAAATAGTGGCGCAATTATAGCGGGTTGATCTCTTTCTTGATCTTTTTGGGAAGGTGGGCGAAGGGAAAATCGGTGACGATTTTGGTTTCGTTTCCCTCCTGAACGCTTACTTCCATATCCATCGTTTCGCGGTTCATGCTGAGCAGGGTAATGATTTTCCCGCCCTCTTCGTAACTGATGTTGCGGGTGCTTAGGCGGACTTGCGGAGATTTTCGCGGTTTAAATCCCATAGATTCCATTCTCCTTGATTGTGATTTTGCCGCTTTCGCTAAGCTGGGTGAGGGCGCTTTTGAAACTTTTTTTACTCAGGCCGAACGTTTGCTGGATCAGTTCCGGATCACTCTTGTAGTTGTAAGGGAGCATACCGCCGTTGGCTTGGAGCATGGTGTAAATTTTGTCTGCGGCATTTCCGGCCTTGGCTTTACCCGTCATCTGCAAAGAGAGATCGAGCTTTCCGTCTGGGCGAAGCATTTTAACAAACCCGCTTTTGCTCTGGCCTACACGGATCTCTTCGAAAATCTCGTTATGGTAGATCATGCCTTCGTATTTATGGTCAATGATCGCTTTGTACCCTAGGGGAGTTTTGGCAATGATCACAAAGGTGACCGGGGTGTTGGGATAAAAATCTCTGGGCGGCTGCAACAGCCCGCCGGTGATCTTTTCGGTACCGACCAGTCGGCCTGTCTGTTCGTCGAGAATGACGCGGATCAGCCGCTTTTCACCGACGGCAAAAGGACGTTTCTGAAGCGCTCTGGGGACAAACAGGTCCTTGAGCAATCCCCAGTCGACGAAGGCTCCGATGGATGTTGTATCGACTACTTCGACGAAAGCGATTTCACCGAGTTTGGCTTTGGGTGTCAGCGTCGTGGCGACGGGACGGTCTTCGCTGTCGGTGTAGACGAAGACGTCGATCGTATCGCCCACGTGCATCGCCTCGGTGACATACTGATTCGGCAACAGGATATCGCTTCCGTCCAGTGCGCGCAAAAATAATCCCGGAGCGGTCGAGCGGTCGATAACGAGGGTATTGATTTCCCCGATGGCTATTGTTTCGTTCATGGGTATAATTATATCGATATTTACCTTTTTGGAGTCGGGATGCGCATTATCATTACAGGTGCCAGCAGCGGATTAGGTGAAGCGATGGCCCTTCATTATGCAGCGCCTTCCCAACGCCTCGTATTGATGGCCCGTCGGGAAGATCGGCTGAATGACGTCGCTGAGCGATGCCGTGCGCAGGGGGCCGAGGTCGAAACCGTGATCGCCGACGTAACCGATTTCGGGCGGATGCGCCGTATCGGGGAAGAGCTGGCGCAAGGCGATATCGGCCGCATCATCTTCAATGCCGGAGTTTCGGTCGGTCATTCAGGAGGCGTTACGCCGTTCGAAGATTTCGAGAAGCTTTTTAAAACCAATTTTTTGAGCGTTCACGCGTTACTGGAGCCGATCATCCCTAAACTAATTGCGCAGGGAAGCGGAGAATTGGTCTTTATTTCCTCGTTGGCATCACTCTTGACGATGCCGACCTCGATCGCCTACAGCAGTTCCAAACGGGCTTTGAACGCCTACGCCGAAGGGTTGCATCATCAGCTCTCGCTGCACGGGATAAAGGTTATGACGATCATGCCGGGATTCATCGATTCGGAGATGACGCGGAAAAACCGTTTCAAAATGCCGTTTTTGCTGACGACGGAAGCGGGAGTCGCCTGCATCGCCGGTGCGATCGAGCGAAAGAGAATACGGTATGCTTTCCCTTTTAGGTTTTACTTAATGATCCGAATTGTCTCGTTATTTCCGCAGTCCTTAAGAGACAAAATTGTAAACTTCACCAATTTTAAAAAGGGTACGTAAACCCGAACTTGAGAGGGAATATCTCTATGATCATCGACAGCGTTTGTACCTATTGCGGTGTAGGATGTGATATTTCCGCTGAGGTGGAAGATAACAAAATCCAGAAAATTTTTGCCAAAGAAGAAGGGACCGTTTCGCAAGGAAGGCTCTGCATCAAAGGAAAACAGGGGTGGGACTTTCTGACCCATGCCAAGCGCCTGCGAAACGCACGGGTGCGCAAATCGTTTTTAAATAAAAACGCGGCATTGTTCGCCGATCTGGATATGGATTATCTCGAACCCGTCGGGACGGAGTGGTACGAGATAAGCTATGAGAGCGCCTACGAACTTGTTGCGCGCAAGCTCAAAGCGATTACCGGTGAGCACGGACCGCACTCTTTTGCCGCGATCGGCGGAGCGCGTACCAGCTGTGAGAGTTCCTATCTGTTTCAGCATTTCACCCGCCACGTCGTCGGCTCTCCCCATGTCGACAACTGCGCCAGAGTCTGTCATTCTCCGTCGCTCAAAGGGATGCGAACCACGATCGGCGAAGGGGCAGCGACCAACCCGTTTGACGACATCTATGAGACCGAATACATGATTGCGATGGGGACGAATACGACCGAAGGGCATCCCATCGTGGCCAATCGGATGTTGGACGTCATCAAAAACAAAGGGGTCGAACTCGCCGTTCTCGACGTTCGCCGGATTCAGCT
>NZ_JQGL01000130.1 GCF_000747095.1 Sulfuricurvum sp. MLSB | reverse complement strand
TCATGGCCAGATCGTTACACGTCCCACACACGGCAAGCTTGCCGATGTCCGCCCCTGCAAAAAACAGCGGACTCACCGTAAAGCTGTCCGTCGTCATTGCCCACTTTCCGATCACCGCCGCGTCTTCGCTCCGCTCCAGTATCTCGTTTTTAAAGGCTTTATAAAAGACCTTTTTGATCAGGTCGTTGTTCTCTCCGCCGCCGTTGCCTTGGGCTAACGTAATCGTTTTTGTCATACCAGATTCCCGTATTTGTAATAGGCGGCGCACGCCCCCTCGGAGCTGACCATACAACTTCCCACAGGGCTGGTCGGTTTACACGCGGTGCCGAAGATGGAACACTGCGGCGGGGAGGCTTTGCCTTTTAGGATGTCGCCGCAGATGCAGAGTTTGTGATCGTCAATCTCCTCTTTGGGGAGCACGGCATCGTAAATTTTTTCGGCATTGTAGCGATCGTACTCGCTTCGCAGCCCCATCCCGCTTTGGGGTATATCACCTAGACCGCGCCAGCGAAAATCGACTTGTTGGAAATATTTGTCCACCATCGCTTGGGCTTTGAGGTTCCCCTCGCGCGTCACGGCGCGTTTGTACTCCACCTCTAGAAGGCATCGTCCCTCGATGAACTGCTTGACGATCATGCTGATCGATTGCATGACGTCCACCGGCTCGAATCCGCTCACGACGACGGGTTTGCCCCAATCTCGCGGGAACTCCTCGTAGATTTTACTGCCACTGATGACGCTGACGTGTGAAGGTCCCAAAAACGCATCGATGATGCACGCCTCGTCGCTGATCAATGCGCGCATCGGTGCGGGTACCGTGACATGGTTGACGTGCAGGAGGATGTTGGGGATGTTTTGCCGAATCACCGTATCGAGCAGCGCAGCGGTCATCGGGGTCGTCGTCTCAAATCCGATGGCGAAGAAGATCACCGTTTTGTCGGGATTCTCTTGGGCGATTTTGAGACAATCCAGCGGCGAATAGACGAAACGGACATCCGCACCCTTGCTCCGGGCGTCTTGGAGGCTTCCGTTGCTGCCGGGGACTTTGATCATGTCACCCAGCGTTACCAAGATGACGTTGTCTTGCATGCTCAGAACATAGGCGTGGTCGATCCGTTCTTTGGGCATGATGCATACCGGACATCCCGGACCGTGGACGAAGCGGATGTTCTGGGGCAACAACTGCAAAATGCCGTATTTCATGATCGTGTGGGTATGCCCGCCGCACACCTCCATGATGTTGATCGGATGTGTGAGCTTTTTGGCATCCTCGGCAATGATCTTGGCATACGCTTTGATCGTATCGGCGTTACGGAAATCATCGTAGAGGTTTTTGAGTTCCAATCCCATCTCAGACTCCGCCGTTCGGACAGTTCTCGGCCTCTTCGATGGCGGCAAGGCGCTCTTGCTCGTCCATTACATCCAGTATCTCTTTGTAGACCCTCAGCGATTCGAGGGCGTCCTCTTCATCGATCTTGTTCATGATGAAGCCGATGTGCAGCAGGACGTAATCCCCTACCTTTATCGAATCCTCTTCCATCAGATCCAGCCCGGCGGTGCGCTGAACCCCCATCGTATCGACGGTGGCGGTGTTGGTTTCGGGGTCGATTTTCACCACTTTTGAAGGGATGGAGAGACACATGTCAATTCCTCATGCTTTTTTTAAACTCGATCCATCGGATGACTTGACGGATGCTTTCATCGTCTTTGGTGGAAACTTCGAGAATATCGACTCCCGGTTTGAGACGGCGTGCCGTCTCTTTGGCGCGATCCGCCTCAAAATCGAAATAAGGGAGCAGATCGCATTTGGTGATCAAAATCAAATCGGCGGTGCGAAACATGACCGGATATTTTTCGATCTTGTCTTCCCCTTCCGGAACCGAGACGAGAACGATGTTCAAATGCGCCCCCACATCGTAGCTCGCCGGACAGACGAGATTGCCGACGTTTTCGATAAAACAGACATCCAACTCCGCGATCGGGAGTTCGTGTAACGCCTTGTGCACCATAAACGCGTCCAGATGGCACGCACTCCCCGTTTGAATCTGATAGGCGGCTATCCCCTTGGCTTTGATCCGGTCCGCGTCACGGCTCGTTTCCAGATCCCCTTCGATCACGCCGAATCTGAATTGGGCCAGATCGGCCATTTTCTCCAACAGCGCGGTTTTTCCGCTGCCGGGCGAGCTCATCAGGTTGATGGCCAAAACGCCGTGCGATTCGAAATGTTCCCGATTATGCCCCGCTTCCTGATCGTTTTTATCCAAAATCTTTGTAATGACCGAAATCGTTTTCGGATCGTTGAGTTGAGGGTTGTGGTGAAGGTTCTCATGCGCATGATGGTGTTCATGGGAATGGTGTTCATCGTGGTGATGGTGATCGGTGATCGAGCAGCCGCAGTCTTTACACATTATTTCAGTTTCTCCTAAATCAAGCTAAAAGCATATTGCCGCCGACGATGATCGAGACGGCCCCGACGGTCGCGAACGCCCGGCGTACGTTGCGGATATTGGTCAGAATATCTTTGTTGACCCACCATATTACCCAACCAAAGGCAATAAAGACAACCATCACTCCGGCGATAAAGGCCAGTATCATCGTCGCATCGATGCTTTGGCCTTCCATCATCCCCAGCGTCACGAGCATGCCGCGCACGCCGCCGATCCCCATCAGCATCCCGATGCCCAATGCCGACGTATCGTTAACGCCTTCGTTGTGCGCATGTTCGTCTCCGAACCAGATGTGAACATGGCGTTTGTTGTCATGGATATGAGACCGCAGATGGATTTTGTTCCGGGCGACCATGTAGAGCAGATAGATGCCGATCGAGACGATGACGCTCGAAGCGATAATGTCGCCATACGCCGTGATGCTTTCGGGAATCGCGACGTGTTCGAGCATTTTGGCAAACGCAAACAGCATCAATCCGTGCCCGATTGCGAATGCGCTGACGGTCATAAAGGTTTTCTTCGCATCCCTTCCGATCGAAAAGTCGGCGATGGCCGTCAAATGGTCCGGCCCGAACGCATGCAGAATCCCATACCAAAAAATGACCATCACCCCTATTTCCATCTTTAGTTTCCTTAAATATGAATCATTATTCAGATATTATATTTTTTTAGAATGAAAGTAATCTAAAAAAGGGGATTTCTTATATGGTTTTAGGACTAATAGATGCTACAATGATCGGTATGGAACCGATCGAACAGTGCGTTTATTGTCATCACCGGCTCTATCGTCTCAGCGACGGAATGGTCAAGTGCCCATCGTGTCGAAAAAAATACAGTCTCCAAAAAATTCGGACCGATCTTTCCGTCATCACCGCATTTTGTGACGGGGCGAGCGCATCCGCGGCGGCGCGGGCTTTGCGGCTCAATTACATTACGGTCAAAAAACGGTACGACCTTTTGCGCACGCTGATTACCGAGCATCTGGAAACGCGCTATCAAAACCGCGCTGAGGCTATCGGAGAATACGAAGAGTACATCTACCTCGAGGCGGCGAAACGGCATGACCAACGCCATATCTTCGATGCGCACAACTTCATCACGTTCGATTACGGCGGTTGGATATACACCCTCATGATGCCCTCATTGCACCGCTACAAGCACCAGTTTTTAGAAGACAATCTGCACGACGCCTATTATCAGGAGTTCACGAAGTTCCTCCGGCTCAACCGTATCGCCAAACTTCAAAAACAAAACAATCAGATCACAAAATTCTGGGGATTTTTCGAGTCGTTTATCCTGAGTTATCGGGGCGTCGAGTCAGAGCATTTCATCTATTATCTCAAAGAGGCGGAATTCAAATTCAACTATCCCGAAGCCGAACGTCACGACGTACTCCGCCGGCTGTGGCTGGAGGCCAAAGATTAAAGGTTGTGTATTCCCCACCACGCCTGCCCAAGGGCGATCCCTCCGTCGTTGAGCGGGGTGCGCTGCTGGGCGTAAAAACGGCCCGACCCGAAACGATCATACAATCGGCTCATCAGCGCGCGATTTTGAAACACTCCTCCCCCCGCCACAATCGGCAGCTGCGGATAGCGTTCGCTGAACCCGGCAATGATCTGTACGACGGTTGCGATAAAACGGCTGGCGATCAGACGTTTGGCATTTTTTTCGGAGGAAAGACTGACGATCTCCTCTATCATCGCGACGACATCGATCGCTTCTGCACTCAAATCAAGCGTAAACGGCTCCGCAATCGATCCGTCGACATACCCTTCCATGATAAGCCCCCCCTGCCCCTCATAATCAAGACTCTGGACAAATCCCCCAAGCGAAGCGACGGCATCGAACAACCGTCCCATCGAGCTGCTCAGAGGAGAATTCAGTTTTTTGGCCCACATGTGGTGAAGTTGCCGAATCTCATGCGGCAAAAATGCCGCAACCGTCGGAATATCCATCGACAGAACCTCATCGATGGTATAGCGTTCAAACAATAGCGACAGCGCTATTCGTCGCGGCTCTTTGATGGCTTTGTCACCCCCCAGAAGAGCAAACGGCTTTACAAAACCGATGCGCTTATACGCGTGGGCATCGGCGAGGATCACTTCTCCTCCCCAGAGCATGCCGTTGTCCCCGTAACCCGTTCCGTCAAACGCAAACCCGAGCACCTTTTCGGTAAGGCCGTATTCGCCCATACATGCCAGTATGTGCGCGTAATGGTGCTGAATGCCGACCCTTGTTTTTTTCCGCTCCGCCGCGTACCTTGTTGATGAATAAAACGGATGTTCATCATGCATAATAACCGCAGGATCGCAATCGTAAAAGCGTTCCAGCGTATGAACGCTGCGCTCGAAATACTCATCGGCTTCGATGCTCCCAAGATCGCCGACATGTCCTCCGAGAACGAGGTTATATCGGGTTCCCAGCGCCACGGCGCTTTTTTGGTGTGCTCCGACCGCCAAAAGGGCTTTTCCCAGCGGACGGGTCAGAGCCAATGTGCAAGGGGCATATCCGCGCCCCATCCGCAACATCACCGTTTTGCCCGCCGCAATCTGTACGACCGCATCGTCCAGAGCATTGACGATGCTGCGGTCATGATCCAAAATTCCGTCGACGATATTTCCCAAACGACTGATGATCTCTTCGCGGCGGAGGATGATCGGTTCATCGCTGATATTGGCGCTGGTCGCGACAAGCGGACGATCGATCCGGTCAAAAATCAGACGATGCAGCGGCGTATAGGGCAGATAAACTCCGATCCGCCCTATTCCCGGAGCGATGGAGGGGGCAAGGTCGTTTTGCGGCTTTGCATCGACGATCACGATCGGCTTGAGCGTCCCGGTAATAAGGGTTCTTTCGCCATCGTTTATCCGTGCACACGATTCGAGTTGCTCGAGCGAGCCGAACATCACGGCAAACGGTTTGGCGCGGCGGCGCTTGCGAAGGCGCAGTTCCTGCACGGCCGATTCGGAGGTCGCATCGCACATCAGATGAAACCCTCCCAACCCTTTGAGAGCGATAATTTTCCCGGCTTTGAGCATCTCAACCGCCACGGCGATCGGATCGCCTTCAGCTTCGATAAACGGGCTTTTTTCATCTGCTCTCATCCAAAATGATAATTGTGGACCACACTTAGGACAAGAAATCGGTTCGGCATGGAAACGGCGTGAATGCGGATCGGTGTATTCAGCCCGACAGGCATCGCACATCGCAAAATGTTTCATTGAGGTGCGTACACGGTCGTACGGGGGAATTTGGATGATCGTGTAACGCGGGCCGCAGTCGGTACAGTTGATAAACGGATAACGGTATCGGCGGTTCTTTGGATCGCGCATCTCCTGCTCGCACGCAGGGCATAAAGCACTGTCAAGAGGGATGACAGCTCCCGCTTCTGTGCTGATGCTTTGACGGATCTCAAAATCGTCGTATCCGATCGGCAAATTTTCGGCGGCATCGATCGAATCGATCCTCGCCTGTGGAGGCAGATCGTCTCGGAGCGCGTCCATAAAGCCGCGCAGACGGCTCCCTTCGGCATCGATCAATACACCTTCGGAGGTGTTGATCACAAACCCTTTGACGCCGTGCCGTTTGGCCGTCCGATACACGAAAGGACGAAATCCTACCCCCTGCACGATGCCCCGGACAGTAATAAGAAGACGTTTAGAGATAGATCCCTCCGACGACCCCATTTTCCCTCCCGATCGGAAAACTCCGCGCTAAAACCGGCGGCGTATTTTTCAGATTGCGCGTAACGCGGCTGTACAGACTTTGATTGGCGAAACCGCTACCGCACAAAACGATGTGCTCTGCTTTGGAACGGTTTTTGAGCTCAGTAAGTATATCACTGAAATAATCTCCCAGCGACTCGAAAACGGAATAGCACAGAAGACTCGTCGGAACGTCCGCGATTTTATAACTGATGATGCTTGCCAGAAAAGCGATCGTGTCAAAGCGGTTGTCACGCAGTTTCGTATCGATCTGAAGCCCTCCCTTTCCGACGAACTTCAGAGCCTCTTTTACCAGCGCGTTCATGCCGGGGTCTTTGAGCTCCATAATCGCAGCAGCCGCTTCAAACAAATCGCACGATGAATCCTCGATCGTCTCCAGCGCCGCATACAAAGACGGGTGGCGGCTTTTGAGATTCTCTATCAGCCTGTTCGATCCTTCCCGCAGCGATCCGATCCGCTCTATGAGGTTTGCAGACGTAAACGGCTCGGAGGGAATTACCCGCGTGATATGCTCCCCCTTGGTGTACAAAAATGTGATCGTTTCGTCGAAGTACGCGCAGACCGCACTTTTCCCCCGCAGGGAATGTTCACTCAAAACCGCCATGAAGGATGCCGTATCCTGATCGATCCAGTGTAGATTTCCGTGGGTGAAAGAGAGTTTTTCCCCCGCAAGGGCGTTGACTTTCGAGGTCGTCGTCCCCCCCAGATGTTCCGGACGGTCGATCAACATCCGATCCCCTTCGCGAACTGCCGCCAGAGCGTGGGCGAAACTCGCCACATCCGCCGCCGGCGCGACGTACGCCGGAAAACTCCCACGTTCTCCGTGTGCGACGAACCGGACATCTTTGTTGAGAAACAGACGCATCGGCGATTGGGTATTGATTGCAAGATCGTAATCGATACTGAGATCGGCATCCGATTCGGCGTCCGATTCGACATACGCGACCGCATCGATTCCACGTTCGAGAAGTTCGCGCCCGAGCAAGAGGCTGAATCCCTCATCGGGATATTGCACATCCACGGTATCGCCTACCTCGGCTTTTAACGTCTCGTCTCTCACCGCCACATGCAAAATTGGCCTCTCGATCGATAAAAGCGCATTAAATTCCTCATCGATCAGGGAAAAAAGCGCCATGATTTTAGACGCATTGATCGCCATAACCGTCGATGAAACGCCAAACCGGCCGGTTCGGAAAAACGTCCGTATTCCCATTGTCGTTTTGATACGTACTTTTTTTCCCTCGACAATTGCTTGGGCCGCCGTTTCAAAAAGGGTTTTAAAACGCATCGCATTGTCGGCATGCCGTACCGAATCCCCCTCGGACAACGTGACGCTGAGCGCGCATTCATGACATCCGATTTGAGGGTAAGCGACACGAAACGGATTCGACAAGAGCTCTTCGCGGCACGCGGCACACGGTTCAATAAAACGCAATGCCGTATTCTCCCGCACGTACGGATAGTGCTCGAAAAACGCATACTGTCCGCCGCAATTCGTACAGGAGGTAAAGGGATAATAATATCGGCGGGAAGCGGGATCGAACATCTCTTTCTGACACCGGGGGCACATCCCGATCCCCAGCGGCAGACGATCCAAAAATTCGGGCACGCCATCAATGACAGAATCATCGAAACGGTGGTTGCTCCCCCGCATAAAAACCGATGCCGGGAGGAGTTCCCCCATCGCGTCAAACGCCTCCTG
>NZ_JQGL01000129.1 GCF_000747095.1 Sulfuricurvum sp. MLSB | reverse complement strand
CCCAGCATCGATTTTTTGAGTTTCCCTTGCTGCGGAAATTTAGGGGTAAAGTCCGCCACAGCTGCGACCATAAATAAAAAGGGGCGTTTTTGTATGAGTTTAATCGCTTCGGTGGTCGTAAGCGAAGCTTTGCTCAATTTCCCTTTTTTGGCAATACGGAGTGCATCGCCTTGGTCGTGATGTAGCACACATCGGCACCTTTGAGGTAGAGAGACAGAGCAATGGCTTTTGCCATTTTTCCCGAAGAAAAGTTCGAGACATAACGTACTTCATCGATCTTTTCTCTCGTCCCTCCGCCGGTAAGAACCACACGCCGATCTTCCCAAAAAGGATCTTTCAGCAACACTCTTGCCGTCTCAAAAAAGATATCCATCGGCTCCGCCATCGCACCGTCCCCGACGACCTGACACGCCAACTCTTTGGTTTGGGTCTCAATGATCTCATAATTAGCGATAGCGAGCATTTTTTGGGATGCTTGAATCATCGGATTTTGGATCATATTGGTATTCGCCGAGGGGGCGAGAAGTTTGATCCCCGGATAGGCGAGGGCACACTGGGTGAGGATCGTATCGGCGATACCGTTGGCGAGTTTGGCGATCGTGTTGGCGGTAACGGGGGCAATGACCAAGATATCCGCCCACTGAGAAATCTTGATATGATTGAAATCATCCGCCCACGATTCGTTGGTGTCGTCTAACACGCGGTTTCGGCTGAGGGCTTCAAAGCTGAGCGGTTGTACAAATTTTTTGGCGGCGGGGGTCATCACGACCCGCACTTCGGCACCTGCTTTGATGTAGAGGCGTACCAGTTCGAGCGATTTATACGCCGCGATCGAGCCGGTGATTCCCAAAAGGATTTTTTTGCCCGCGAGCAGGGTGGGAGGGATCAGCATTTATCGCCTTTGCCGAAAAATTTGGTGAAGAATCCGGCGACTTTTCGGATCGGTGTACGGCTGAGGATCAGCATATCGCTTTCGTAGGTTCCCGCAGTGACCGTCGTACCCGCCGCGATCATGACGTTATCGGCGATTTCGACCGGGGCAACAAGCTGCGAGTCGCTGCCGACAAAGACGTTTTTGCCGATGATTGTCGGGTATTTTTTCTTCCCGTCGTAGTTACAGGTGATGGTTCCGGCGCCGATGTTGGTCCCCTCATCGATCATAGCGTCGCCCAGATAGCTCAGGTGTCCCGCTTTGACCCCTTTAAGGGTTGATTTTTTCACTTCCACGAAGTTGCCGACGTGCGTGGCTTCCAGCACGCTCAGTGGGCGCAGGTGGGCGAGCGGGCCGACGTCGGAGTCGCGTACGACGCTCTCTTCGATGACGCTGTGGGCTTTTATGTGGGAATTGGCGATGAGGGTGTTGCCGCAGAGGCGTGCACCGTTTTCGACGATGCATTCGCCCTCGAAGCGTACCCCTTCTTCGATGTAAACGGTATTCGGCAGCTGCATGATGACGCCCGCATCCATCCAGCTGCGGCGGATGCGATCCATCATGATCTCTTCGGCATGGGCGAGATCGGCTTTGGAATTGACCCCTTTGAACTCCTCTTCGAGAACATCGATCGGAGCGATGTAGAGTCCGTCGGCGCGTGCGAGGGCGATAATGTCGGTCAGATAGTATTCGCTTTGCGCATTGGCGTTCGTGAGGCGCGGGAGATAGGTTTTGAGGACGTTGTGTTTGAACGCATACACTCCGGCGTTGACGGTTTGGATCAGTTTTTCTTCGGGCGAAGCGTCTTTTTCCTCGACGATCCGTTCCACTTCGCCCTCACGGATGACGACGCGTCCGTATCCGCTGGGGTTGTCGAGGGTAATGACCGACATGACGATGTCGGCTTCGTTGTTGCGGAAACGATCGATGGAATCTTGGGTGATGAGCGGCATATCGCCGTTGAGGACGAGGACATCGGCGTATTTGGGATTTACCCCCATCATCGCTCCTCCCGTACCGGGGAAATTGTCCGCATCCTGAACGACAAACGTAATGCCGTCGAAATGGCGTTCCATTGCCGAAATGACGGCCTCTTTCTGGTGGGCGACGACGACGATGACGTCATCGGTGATCGCGCGTGCGGCTTTGATACTGTAATAGAGCATTTCCCGTCCGCAGATCTCGTGGAGGACCTTGGCTTTGGGTGATTTCATCCGAGACCCTTTTCCGGCGGCGAGAATGACGATGGAGAGAGAATGGGACATAAATGCTCCTGTGATAATTTCATGCAATTTTATCAGAATTTAATCGAGATACACCCTTAGTTTGTGGTATTATCGCCTCATTAAAAAGAATTCACATAATATAGCGGAGTGCGGTTTGGGTCGTTTGGTCTTTTTGCTCTTTATGATCCCCTTGGTGCTGTTGGGCGCTGACCCGCAGGTTCCTGCGATGAATTTCAATCTTACGGCTCCCGAAACACCCGAAGAGGTGGTGAGCTCGCTCAACGTCCTCCTCGTCTTGACGGTTCTTTTCCTCGCACCGAGCCTCGTGCTGGTCATGACGACGTTCACCCGTTTCGTCATCGTGTTCGGATTTTTGCGTCAGGCATTGGGAACGCAGCAGGTTCCCCCCACTCAGCTGCTCGTCATGCTTGCCCTGATCCTCACCGTGTTCGTCATGGAACCCGTCGCGACCAAAGCCTACGATGAGGGGATCAAACCCTACAGCGAAGAGCTGATCACCTACGATGAAGCGTTTGAAAAAACGACTGAACCGTTTAAAAACTTCATGGTGCGCAATACCCGCGAAAAGGATTTGGCGCTGTTTTTACGGATACGGCACATGGAAAATCCCCAATCCATCAAAGAAGTTCCTCTGACCATCGTGATTCCCGCGTTCGTCATCAGTGAGCTTAAAACGGCGTTCGAGATCGGATTTTTGCTTTTCTTGCCGTTTCTCGTCATCGATATGGTCGTTGCCTCGATCCTGATGTCAATGGGTATGATGATGCTGCCGCCCGTCATGATCTCGATGCCCTTCAAGATACTCGTCTTTGTTATGGTAGACGGATGGAACCTCCTTATCGGCAACCTGATCGCCAGCGTCAAATAAAAAAGGTTTTTAGTGCAGTGTAATTATTTCGGAATATGCGGCAGCTGCCGTGATTATGAAAGCGGATACGAAGGACAGCTGGATCACAAAGTATCCGTAATCCGCGAATCTTTCACGCCGCTGTATGAGGGCGAGATTGCGGTTTTCCGCTCTCCCGATGAGCGATTTCGGTCGCGTGCCGAATTCAAGATTTATCATGACGATGAGGGGATATCGTATGCGATGAACCGCCTTGATCGTCAGGGAGCGGTAAAAATCGAGCGGTGTGGCATCGTTTCACCCGTGATCGCATCGGTGATGGAGCGTCTTTTGGGCACAATTTCCGATCTTGGGATCGGGCATAAACTGTTCGGAGTCGATTTTCTTGCGTCGGGCGAGGGCGAGATACTGGTCAGTCTTTTGTACCATAAGGCTCTGGATGAGGAGTGGAAAGCCAAAGCTGCGCTGTTACAGGAACGTCTCGGCGTTTATGTCATCGGCCGCAGCCGCAAACAAAAGCTCGTCCTTTCGCGCGATTACATCACCGAAAACCTCCATATCGCGGGGCGTGATTACCGCTATGTCCATATCGAGAACAGTTTTACCCAGCCAAACCCAAGAGTGAATGAACAGATGGTCGAGTGGTCTTTGTCACAGTTGGAGGGGATCGGCGGCGATCTGCTCGAACTCTATTGCGGTGCGGGGAATTTCACGATCCCGTTTGCCTCCAAATTTGAGCGTGTATTGGCAACCGAGATATCCAAAGCCTCAATCCATGCGGCCAAGCAGAACATGGAGCTAAACGGTGTCGGGAATATCGATTTCGTCCGTCTCAGTGCCGAAGAGTTCACGCAGGCGCTTGATCGGGTTCGGGTATTCAACCGGATGGAAGGGATCGATCTGGACGGCTACCGCCTCAAAACCCTTTTCGTCGATCCACCGCGCGCCGGATTGGACGACGCCGCGCGGGAATTCGCGGCGCGATTCGATCATCTGCTGTACATTTCGTGCAATCCCGAAACGCTGCAACGCGATCTTGAAGCGCTTTCAAAAACCCATACGATTACGGCGATGGCGGCGTTTGACCAGTTTCCTTATACCCATCACCTCGAGATGGGGGTAAAACTGGTGAAAAAAGGGGTCGCATGAAAACATTTTTACTCAGTTTGATCGCCGCCGGATATCTCTACGGTGCGGCCGAAGAGAGCCATGCCGTTCTAGGCGATGTCGCCAAACTTCGCCAGAAGTACGAAGAGTGTCGGCAGAATAAGGATGCCAATCCCAAAATCAAAGGGTATCAGACCCGCATTTCGAACCTTGAAGCACAAATCAAAGACAACGTTACACAGATTAAGCAGCTCAAGACACGCACCAAAGAGATAGAGCAGGAACTTTCCCGCAAAAAAGGGGTGATCCAAAGTCTGGAGAAAACCCTTACGTCGCGTGACGAGCAATTTCGTGCGGCAGTATCGCGCAACGAACAGCTGTCCAAAGAGGCCAATGCGATCAAAGTCGGCAAAATCGAAAGAGAAAACCTCACCAAAGCACTTGCCAAGGCCAAAGAAGAGGCGGCACGTCTTCAAAACGACCTGAAAAAAAGTTCGCCGGCCGGACTTCGCAAAGATTTGGACGAGGCCCGCATGCAGATAACGCAGCTGCGTAAACAGCTCGCAGCAGCGCAGCCGCTTAGAGCGAAAACGACCGTTGCCACAGGCGAATCCGAAAAAGTCAAAGCGCTGCAACGCGAACTTGACAAAGCGCATACAGCCATCGCCCAGTTGCAAAACGCTCCCCGGCCCGTCAATGAAAAAGTGGTCACGAAAGTAGTCGAGCCGACGGAAAAACTCGCTGCGTTGCAGCGCGAGCTGAATGCGGCCCGTGCCGAAATCGCAAATCTTAAGCACGGCGCGCCCAAACAGATCGTAAAAGAGAAGATCGTAGAGAAAGTCGTGTACAAAGACCGCTCTGTCGAAAAGGGTGCGCCGAAAGTCGTCGAAAAAGTCGTGTACAAAGACCGGATCGTGATGCAGGAAAAAGTCGTGTACAAAGATCGTCCGGTCATACAGGAAAAGATCGTCACCAAAACGGTCGAATCGACCGAAAAGATCAAAGCTCTGCAGGCGAAGCTTACACAGGCCGAGGCGCAGATTGCCAAGCTTAAAACCGCTGCTCCGGCCGCGCACCCCAAACGCACCGTGATTGCCGCCGCTGCGGTGCGAAATACGCCGTCACAGACCAAAGCTCCGTCGGTTCAAACGGCTAAAAAGGCGGCAGCACCGTCACCGGCTCCCAAGAAATCGGGATCGTCAGCGTACCGTATGGCTTCCAATGCGTCGATCTACAATGCCCCCGGCGGAGCACCCGTCGATACGTGGGAAGCCCGCCGATCGTTTACCGCAGGAGAGCCATCGGGCGGATGGGTCCATATTACGGGATATTTCGTCAACCGCGTATGGCAGCCGACCCGCGAAGACGAGCATTTATGGGTCAGAGAGAGTGACGTTATCCGACGATAAGTTTGAGGCTGGGAAGCAAACCGATTATTTCGAAGGCTAAAACGGCCAGCCACGCGAAGATGCTGATTCCCGCGGCGGCAGCGGCGATATCTTTGATAATCAGGATTTTTTCGTTGTAACGGGTTTCCATGTAGTCGCACATCGCTTCGATGGCGGTGTTGAATACTTCCGCCGCCAGCATAACTCCGGTGGCCAGAATGATCAGCGATGCGTTCAGTTTGTCGCTGAAAATAAGTACAGGCACCAGTACGAACACCGAGAGAATGATTTTGTACAATACGCTGAAATCATAGATAACGGCAAACCGAAGGCCGGAGAGAATGATTTTGAACTTTCGCCAGGGGTGGTAACCGCGTTCCCCCGTCCCCAGAAATTTATTTTTCACGATACGCCTCCCGATTTGGTTGCCAATACCGCGATACAGGCCCAGATCAGAGCGATAAGCGCCCCCGCCATAACGTCGCTGGGAAAATGGACCTGCAGATACATCCGGGAGAGGACAACGCTCGCCGCGACCCCAATAAGGGTCAAGGTAAGGATGAAGTTTCCGATGGACGCTCCGCTGTATACGACGATCCACAGCAGCAGGCTAAAGGCTATGATCTGCGTGGTGTGGGCACTGGGAAAGGCGGGATCGATGGGAAGCTCGTTGATCGTAGAGAAAAAATGGGGGCGTTTGCGCTCCAGCGCATATTTGATGACGTATGTCGTGATGACCGCACCGAAAAATCCGATCCCCATGACCCGCTCGATGTGTTCGAACGTACCCGAAAGGGTAAGCACCAGCAGAAGATACGCGGGGAGGAGAATCCATAAGGAGCCCAGCCACGTGATCGACGAAAAAAAGTGATCGAGAACCGGATGTTTGATTTTATGAAATCCGCTTAGGAGCGTTTGATCCACCTGTGTCATGTGTCCCGCACGCATGGCAAGTGTCAGGGCAATTAGAGCGGTAAGGGCACCGATCAATACGGCCATAATGATCAAACGCTCATCGGGAGTCATCCTGGCATTAAAATTCATATTCACCCCTTCTTTTCAAACATGGTACTGAAGAATGCTTAAAGATCGGGATAATCGCGGGAAACTAAAGAAGAGCAAAAAAGGTAAGAGAACCGGGAATGGGGAGGGGGTTAAAACCCGTCCCACGGCATTTTCGAATCTTTCCATCCGAACATGAACCCGTTGTCGAGATTGTAGGCTTTGATCCCTTCCTTGGCAAGCAGGTTCGCTGCCGCTTTCGACCGCGGGCCGCTGCGACAGACGAGAATGACCGAATCGACGTTGCGCAGCTTCATCGCTTTCATGACGTCGCTGACAAAACTTTTATTGAATACCTCTTTGGCATCGTAGAGTTTCTGGATTTCGACATGCCCTTTGACTTTATCCGATTTAAGTTCGTATTCGGCGCTTTTGACCCGTTCTTCAACCGACTTGGGAACATAGGTCCACTCGTAAGCGGGGATGTTGATGAAGCCCTCACCGTGTCCCGTATAGATAAATTCGAGAGTCGTGCGGACATCGACGATGATCGCTTCCCCTTTTTTCTGCATCTCGTGTGCTTCGGTAGCACTAAGATCCCCTTCGTAAACATCGTCTGCGCTCAAAGCGAGGCAGGCGAGTAGTACCAACAGCATTTTTTTCATAATACATTCCATTAGGGCTAATAAATTTTGGGTGATTGTATCGGAAAAAGATTACACACAGATGAAAAGTTCATCAATACGAAAGACGAAAGGTGATTTTTTGGTGATTTTTTTCAGGTATCATTATAAAAAAAAATTACTATTTATTATTTATGTTACTTACGAATAGTTTTCAGCCGATACGGATCGGCAGGATGGGGTATGTTAGAAAATATACATATTGTGTATGTCACCGATTGGAAACCGGACGGCGGCGAACTGTTGAAACCGGACCCGTTTGCGGACGGATTGGAATCGCTCGGCTGCCGTTTGAGCATCCAAAGCGTCATGCCCCGTTTTTTCAGCGGCATCGATTTGTTGGTTCTTCATCCCCGCCGAACGACGTTGGAAACTTTTGACATCATTTCGATCAGCAAAGCCGAAAACCCCGCAATCAAGACGATTGTCATTTCCAGCGCCCACGGAAGCGATCTTTTTTTACGGGCTATCGATGTCGGAGTTGACAAATATCTGCTGAAGCCCCTCTCGAGCAGTGCGGTTGTAACGGTGGCCGAACGGCTGGTTCGCCAGTCGGTTTACGCCAAGGAAGCCCAGCGGGCGTTGAAACATATTCAACTGATGTACGGTGCGATTTCCAAAACCTCTTTTACGGCACAATTGGATCGTAACGGAATGATCCTCGAAATTAACGACTTGCTGGCCGGAAAACTGGGTAAATCGATCAATGAGATGATCGGTATTCATTGGTTCCGGTTTATCTCCTCCCGCTTTCGCCTTTTTCTGCGCACGCTGGTGCAAGAGAAACTCAAATCGGGAGAAATATACCGCGGTATCATCGAGTTTCTCGATTTGCACGGCAACAGGCTGATGGTTGATACGACCCTCTATGCGATTGTCGACCACAACGGGGAGATTGAAGAGATCGTTTTTATCGGGCAGGACATGAGCGAAATGAACCGGGCGATTCTGTCCAGTATGAAACAGCTTATCGACTATGACACGTCGCCGGCGGTTCTCTTCAATTACCGATACGAAGCGATTACCGTCAACCGGAATTTTTTCGAGCTTGGAGGATACAGCGGGAGCGAGGATTGCTTCGCCGCACACAAGACCTGCGACTGGTTTCGCGAAGAGAATGAACAGCTTGTTCCGATCCTTTTGAAGCAGGAAAAGCCCAAGAAAACGCTGGAACGTATTTTTGCATTGTATCGTCAGGGAAAACTCGACGGACGGGCTGTTTTATCCCGTCCCGGGCATGACAAACGTTATTTTACGCTGCACGCGGCGTCGATGCCCAATCCGATGCTTCCGGACGATGAGTACCATATTCTCTACTTTGTCGATGTCACCGATTTCGAGAAGCTGAAAGAACAAAAACTCAGCGATGCCAAACTGATGAGCGTAGGGCGGCTTGCCGCGGCCATTACTCACGAAATTAATACTCCGATCACCTACATCAAAGGAAACCTCGAACTCTTGAAACTTGAATGCGAAGAGAAAGTGTCGGATGCGCAAACGTTATTCAAGCCGATTGAAGAAGGGATCAAACGGATTGAGCTGATCGTCGGATCGATGTACGAATTCGCCGGAACGGGGAAAGAAGAGATGCGTCCGTGCAACCTGCATATGACGCTTATTTATGCTCTTCGGATCGTGATGAACCGGTCCAAACACATCGTCCCGATTACGATCAACGGCGAGACGTTTTCGTATGATACGCGATACGATTCATCCTCGTGTAAAACGATGGGAATATCGACGCGTCTGGAACAAGTATGGATAATTATTATTAATAATGCATTGGATGAGTTTGAAAAGGGTACAATACCGTACGAAGCACGTCGATTGGACATATCGCTTGCCTGCAACGCCAACGATATCAAGATCAAAATTGCCGATAACGCGGGGGGAATTCCTGAATCCATATTGGGAAAACTGTTTGATTTTGCCGTCGGAGGAGAGAAGAAAAAGAGCATGGGAATCGGACTGAACGTTGCCAAAGCGATTATCGATAAACACGGCGGAGAGATACGCGCCATTAATGAAAATCAGGGTGCGGCATTTGAAATCGTATTAAAAACCTACGAGGAGAAGGAGTAAAATGTTTTTTGGAAATGAAGCCAGAAGGTACAAAGAAGAGGCCGATTTACTTCGGGTAGAACGGGACATACTGTCCGCTGAACTGGCATTGTACAAAGAGATTGCCGCATTGAGCGATAACGAAGCGGTGATTGTGATCGATGAGAATGACGAACCGCTTTTTTTTAATACCCGAGCCGCAGAATCGATAACAGATAAAGGTGCCGTTGTCCGGGAGCTGGTCAAAGGAGCGCACGAGATTATCGTCGGAGAATGCGAAGCCAACGTCGTCCAAAAAAGTCTCAGCGGCGGAGTCAAAGGGTTTATTCTGCATAAATCCTCGACCGTCAGCGGCGAGGAAGGGGGATTGCTCGAGATGCATCAAAAAAGCATCAAAGGAGCTCTTGGCGCGACGCAGAAAGTGTTTATCGATATTCTCGAAAAACTCAAAGACATGACCGAACAGTCGCGGCAGACGGCGCAAGGGTCGAGTGAAGGGCTTCGGCTGGCCAACGAGGTTGACGAAGGCATGGGCAAACTGGCCGAGCTGATGGAGGGGACGATGGCGACGACGTCGAATCTCGTGTCCCGTTCGCATGAAGTCTCCAACGTCGTGGCGCTGATCAAAGACATTGCCGATCAGACCAATCTGCTGGCTCTGAATGCCGCCATCGAAGCGGCTCGTGCAGGCGAACACGGCAGAGGGTTCGCCGTTGTTGCCGACGAGGTGCGAAAACTCGCCGAACGGACACAGAAAGCGACGAAAGAGATCGAAATCGTCATTCAGTCGATGACACAGGACACCAGCGAGATCGAAACGGCGACGGCCGAATTGTCGGGAATCGTATCCGAGACGAAAGACGACGTCTCCATGATGGGCGGACAGATGGAAACGTTCCAGCGCAACGCTTCGCGCAGCGTCTACGAAATCATGGACATCAGCAACTACATTTTCAGCAACCTTGCGAAAATTGACCACGTGATTTATAAAAACAACGTGTACGCTTTCCTGTTCGGTCAGGACAGCGATTTCAAACCGGTCGATCATCATACCTGCCGCCTCGGCAAATGGTACGACAGCGGTGTCGGAAAAGAGCAGTTTGGGCATCTGAAATCGTACAGCCGCCTTGAAGCTCCGCACGGTATGGTACATACCCAAGCCAATGCCCTGATCGCGGATTGCGGAGACGGCAAAAAGCTTTGTTCTCGCACTCAGATCGAAGAGCGGATCCGAAAGATCGAAGAAGCAAGCCACGGCGTTTTCGAAGCGCTTGATATTCTGGTGGCGGAAAAAACCGAAGATTTGATGGAACATGCGATTGATAATTTGTTTGGAGGTGACCAATGATCCGTTTGATGATTGTAGACGATGAACCATCCATCGGGATGATGCTCGAAAAAGCGCTTGGGCGCTCGGGAGACATCAAGATATCCTATATCGATAACCCGCTGAACGCACTGAACCGTTTTCGCCCGGGCGAGTATGATGGGGTATTGCTCGATATCATGATGCCGCAAAAAGACGGTTTGAGCGTGCTTGAAGAGATCAAAGCCAAAGATCCCGAATGCGTCGTCATTATGATGACGGCCTATTCGACACTCGATAAAGTGCTCCAAAGCCACAAGATCGGGGCAGACCACTATATCCTCAAGCCGTTCGAGTCATTGGCCGCGGTGGAAAAGAAAGTGCGTGAATTGATTCCCGGCAAGTAAGATCATCTCGGCAGGGAGAGGCAGCGCCTCTCCCTTTTTTTTGCCCGCAATTTAATCCTTATTAAAACGGTATGGATACTTGACAATAAGAAAATATTATTTTACTATGGCGTAAAAAAATAAGGAGTCGCTATGGCTCAGCAATGCCCGCTCTTATTTCGTCAAGTAGATGCAACGGTTACCCGCATCAACACATTGTTTATCATGAGCGGTGTCGTCGGATATATGATGACCCACTCGCTGGTCATCTTGGCGGTGTTGATTGCCGATTTTCTTTTTCGACTGTACGGACTCAAACATCTTAGTCCGGTACAGAACGCATCGTTGTGGATTCAACGCCGTTTTTCCCTTCCCGAAAAAATGGAAGATGTCGGAGCCAAACGTCTGGCCGCATTGTTCGGTGTCGGATTTATTGCGGCGATGGCGTTATTTCATCTTCTGCAGATCCCTTTGCTCGTCAACGTCACTGCGGCAATCTATCTGTTTTGCGCGGCACTGGATCTGCTGTTCGGATATTGCATTGCCTGCAAGATATACCATCTGGCAAAAAAAATATATCCGAAAGGATTTTTGTAATGGCGATGCTCTCTTCCAAGGCGATTTACGGGCTTGCCGCGATGCATGTGCTCTCCCATGCGCCCTACGGAAGGGCGATGCAGGTTCGGGAAATTGCCGCCATGACGAAAATTTCGCACGGTTATCTGGAACAGCTGTTGTCGATGCTGCGTCGGAACCATCTGATCAGTAGTACGCGCGGTGCCAGCGGAGGATACAAACTCTCGCGTCAAGCCCACGAAATTGAGGTGATAGAGATTATCGAAGCGTTGGAAGGCCCCTTTTACAAAATAGAAGGCAATGTGGGCTCAAGCCTGATTCTTGAATACTTCTGGGGAGATATCGAAGAGAAGATGCGTCAACTGTTCGGAATGAAACTCTCCGAAATCGATCAGGCATATCAGCCCTATCACTACGATATTTAGTCTTTCTTATTTCATCCGGGCGCGCTTGGCCTCGATCAGTTTTCGGTTATCGCGCATGATCGATTCGATCTCGGAAGCGTCTTTTATCAGGTATTGATGTTTGAAACTCTGAGTATGTTTCGCATCGACTTCGCGATAAAACTCTTCAAGAGTCGCACCTCGTGTCGAGGGAGTGGTATACGTTGGACGCACTTCAATCTTTACGGAGGGTGAATAACGGTCCAGTATCGTATCTCTGACGGTTTTTTTACGCATGGAAAACTCTTTTATTCTAATTATGTTTATCTACAAGCAAATCGCGTGCCTATGTCTGAAAACGGCTGGACCTTACAGCCCTTCATTAATCACATACCACAGGCGTTCGATTTCGCGGTCATCCAAAAAGAGGGTCGAACCGTGTGCATAAAGCCATTCAAGCCCTTTGATGTTAATAGAAAGAGTATGAGCACAGTTTTTGTGGGCAGGCAAAAAAGCGCGTATCAGGGAAATATCCCCTTCAATCGGCGCGTCGCAGAAAAAACAGTGCATCTCTTTGTGCAGGCGTCCTTCATGCTCGAGCAATCGTACATACGATTCGACGGCAACCCGCTTGGGATTTTGATCGTTCCATCGGGATGCGGCATCCTCAAGCAGGGTAAAGTAAAAACTGCCGATATCCTCAGCGTCTTTGAGATGGGGATGAAACAGCGCAATAAACTGCTGCCAAAGGCGTATCCGGTCAAACCGGGTCAGCCACGGGTAGCCCAGATGGATCACATCCCGAAGGCGTCCGATAGACGATTTGAGCGAATGCTCCGTTTCAAAATCGATTTTGTACCCGATATTGATAGGGCTGTGGCGTGCACCGTAAAAACGGTAAAGCGTCTGTAAGCTTTCCTCGGCTATTATGGTGACAATCGTATCTTCTTCCCGCGCACGGGTAAGTTTGATGATAAAGCCCTGCATTTTTGGTTCTACTCTACACAGAATATTCGAATTCTTCTTGAATCCGCCGCCATTTTAACCTTTTTTAACCTAATGATTTGTATAATTTAGAAAATTTTGTCTCATATAAACTACTTATGTTTAAAAAGAGATTAAAAAATAACAATTTGCCGAAAATTCCGGTGAAAGGTGACGATTAGAGTGGAATACAAAGACCTATTACGATCATTTAAAGATAACTGCGGATTCGGTTTGATCGCCAATATCAAAAACCGTCCTTCCCATGAAAATCTGGAAAATGCCATCACTGCGCTTGAGCGTATGATGCACCGCGGAGCGGTTGCGGCAGACGGTAAAACGGGAGACGGAAGCGGACTGCTTTTGTCGCTTCCCCGTGAGTTTATGCGCGCTACTGCCGCTGAACTGGATGTTGAATTGCCTAAAATGTATGCCGTGGCGGTTGTCTTTACCCGTGACGCATCCCAGTTGGCGACATTGACGAAAATCTGTGCCAATAATGATCTAAAAGTGGTTTTGGACCGGATCGTACCGGTGGACACCAATGCACTCGGCGAACAGGCCCTCGCAACATTGCCCGAAATCCACCATATCTTTATTACCCCGAACTCGCTGATGGCGTCACAGCGGTTCGATGCGTTGGTCTATCTCAGCCGCAAAGAGACCGAGCATGAACTGGTAGGCGACGAAGATTTCTACATCGCGTCAATGTCCAGCCGCGTCATCTCTTATAAAGGGTTGATTATGCCAACCCATATTAAAGAGTTCTATCCTGATTTGCAAAACGAAAAATTCAAAATTTCATTTGCTCTTTTCCATCAGCGGTTCTCGACCAATACGCTTCCGAAATGGCGTTTGGCACAGCCGTTCCGCGCCGTTGCTCACAACGGTGAGATCAACTCGGTCGAAGCGAACCGTTTTAACGTTGCCGTTAAATCCGAATCGATCAAAAGCGATGTGTTTACGACCGAAGAGATCGAGCGTTTGTTGCCGATTCTCCAGCCGGGCGGTTCGGACAGTGCGAGTGCCGACAACTTCTTCGAGTTTTTGATTATCAACGGAATGGACTTTTTTAAAGCGGCACGCGGCGTCATCCCGGCACCGTGGCAAAATGCTCCGCATATGGACCCTGAGTTAAGAGCGTTTTACGAATACCACTCAACCGTATTCGAAGCGTGGGACGGTCCCGCAGCGTTCTCCCTGACCGACGGACGTTACATCGGATGTGTCCTTGACCGTAACGGTCTTCGCCCTTCCAAATACATCATAACCCACGACGATACGCTCCTGATCGCCAGCGAATACGGGGTTATCGATATCAGCGAAGATCAGATCAAAGAACGCGGGCGTCTGCAGTCGGGACAAATGATCGGACTCGATCTGAAATTCGGGAAAGTATTGAAAGACGACGATATCAATGACTACCTCAAAAGCTCCAATCCGTACATGAAATGGCTGAACGATCACATGATCTATCTGCAAGAACATGTGGAAGAGCAATACGTTACCCGCTGCGAATACGATAGCATCAATCTGATCGAGCGCCAGCGTTTTTACAACATTACTCAGGAAGTGGTCGAGCAGGTGATCGAGCCGATGATGCGCGACGGCAAAGAGGCGGTCGGATCGATGGGGGATGACACCCCTCTGGCGGCTTTCAGTAACGTACAGCGCAATTTCAGCGACTATTTCAAGCAGCGTTTCGCGCAGGTGACCAATCCGCCGATCGACCCGATCCGTGAAAAAGTGGTGATGAGCCTTAACACCGGATTCGGTGAAACGCACAACATACTCGATGAAATCCCTTCGCATGCGCATCGCCTTAAAGCGACGTCGCCGATCATCACGCGCGAAAAGCTCGACGTTCTCAAATCGTTCGGAGATAAAAACTCTCCGCGTTACGAAACTTTCTACGCTAACGAGACATTCTCGACGGCGTACAAAGGGGCTTTGAAGCCGGCATTGGAAGCGTTAGTCGATAAAGTTGTCAAAGCGGTACGGGAAGAGGGTGTTCGCATCGTTATTCTGGACGATTCGGGATTTGACAAAGAACACAAAACAATTCCGATGCTGATGGCAGTCGGACGGATCAGCCGCGCGCTGCTGAATGAGAAAATACGCCATCTTGCTTCGATTGTCGCCTGTACGAGCGAAGTGATCGATTCGCACGGTGCGGCGACGCTGATTGCGTACGGGGCAAGTGCGGTGTATCCGACACTTCTGTACGCTACCGTAGCGGCCAACATCGACGAGCACAACAAAGAGATGAACTGCGCCGAAGCATTCAAATCGGTGCACCATGCGCTCAATTCCGGGCTGCTCAAAATTATGTCGAAAATGGGGATTGCGACGATCGGTTCGTATCGTAACTCCGGGCTTTTCGACGTTATGGGCCTCAGCCGCGAAATGGTCGAAGAATGTTTCGGGGATTCGCATGTGCTGATTCCGGGACTTTCGTACGAAGACATCGACGCGCGGCTCGAACGTAATCACAACGATGCCTTCGCCAATACCGGCTTTAACAGCATTTTCCCGCTGAAAATCGGCGGCTTCTACAAGTTTTACAACGGTCAGGAACACCACGATTTTAATCCGGACGTGATCCACGCGATCCACCGCGTCTCCAAATCCGGCAAACGGGAAGACTTCGACCGCCTCAGCGCGCTCGTCAACGGCCGCGGACTGAAATTTATCCGTGATTTCTTCGAGTTCAAATCGGATAGAGCGCCGATCGATATCGGCGAAGTTGAACCGAAAGAGGCGATTTTCAAACGCTTTGCCTCCGCCGCAATGAGTTTGGGGTCCATTTCTCCCGAAGCGCATGAGTGTCTGGCGGTCGCCATGAACACCATCGGCGCACAAAGCAACTCGGGTGAAGGGGGTGAAGATTCCGCTCGATTTGGAACCCTTAAAAACTCAAAAATCAAACAGGTCGCGTCGGGACGTTTCGGGGTAACTCCGGCGTACCTGCGCAGTGCCGAAGAGATTCAGATCAAAGTAGCCCAAGGGGCTAAACCGGGCGAGGGCGGACAATTGCCGGGTCACAAAGTAACCGGTCTGATCGCCCGCCTGCGCCATACGACGCCGGGCGTTACTCTTATTTCGCCGCCTCCGCATCACGATATCTATTCGATCGAGGATTTGGCACAGCTGATTTTCGACATGAAACAGGTTAATCCGAATGCGAAAGTGGCGGTCAAGCTCGTTTCTGCCGCGGGTGTCGGTACGATTGCTGCGGGTGTTGCCAAAGCATATGCCGACAAGATCATTATTTCCGGCGGCGACGGCGGTACCGGTGCGGCGCCTCTGACATCGATCAAATTTGCGGGGAACCCGTGGGAACTCGGTCTTTCCGAAGCCCATAATGCCCTCAAAGCCAACAATCTGCGCGGTTTGGTCCACGTACAAACCGACGGCGGGCTGAAAACAGGTACCGATATCGTCAAAGCGGCATTGCTCGGGGCTGAAAGCTATGCGTTCGGTACGGGTGCACTTACGATTATCGGATGTAAGATGCTCCGTATCTGTCATGTCAATAAATGTTCGGTCGGGGTTGCAACCCAAAATGAAAAACTTCGCAAAGAATATTTCACCGGAACGGTTGATCAGCTAATCAATTTCTTCACCTATTTGGCCGAGGATGTGCGTAAAATCATGGCGCAGCTGGGTTACCGTACGATGGAAGAGATGATCGGACGAAGCGATCTTCTTCGCGTCGTCGACAACGATTTCGCCAAAAAATTCGATTTCAGCGACATTTTGCACCGCGAACCGGGCGTCGATACCTGCCAGGCAGCTTCCAACGAGCCGTTCGATGCGAACGAATTTGAGAAAAAAGTGCTTGTCGAAGCGATGGACGCGATCAAACATCCTGAACGTTCGATCCGCATTACCCGCGATATCTGTAACCTTAACCGCAGTTTCGGCGCCCGCATCAGCGGTGAAATCGCGTCGTACTACGGTGATGCCGGTCTTAAATCGGATACGATCCGTCTGCAGCTCAAAGGGATCGCCGGTCAGGCACTGGGCGCGTTTTTGATTAACGGTGTCTCTATCCATCTTGAAGGGGTTGCGAACGACTACATCGGTAAAGGGATGCACGGCGGTAAGATTGTCATCAAATCACAAAATCAGGGCGAAGCATTTAGCGCCGGCGGTAATACCTGCTTGTACGGTGCGACGGGAGGTAAGCTCTTTATCTCCGGCTCGGTCGGCGAGCGTTTTGCCGTCCGTAACTCGGGTGCCTTGGCCGTTGTCGAAGGGACCGGAGACAATGCGTGTGAATACATGACCGGCGGTGTCGTAGTTATCCTCGGCAAAACCGGGATCAATTTCGGTGCGGGTATGACGGGCGGATTCGCGTTCGTGTACGATCAGGATCACAGTTTCGTTGAAAACGTGAACCGCGAATTGGTCGACGCATTGCGTATCGATACCGATGACGGAGATGAGGCGCGCCACTATCTTAAACGTCTTCTCAAAGAGTACGTTTCCGAAACGGAAAGCGCGATGGCACAGGCTCTGTTGAAAAATTTCCGTGTCGAGATCCGTAACTTCTGGCTCGTACGCCCGAAAAATTTAACCAAACTCCCACTCAATCCTGATAAAGGGGACTAATACATTATGAGAGAATTTTTAACGATTGAGCGTATCGATCCCAGCAAACGGCTGGTTGTCGAGCGGCTAAAAGACTTTAACGAGATTTACGAGCAGATGGGGCAAAACGATGCATCGGCGCAGAGCGACCGCTGTATTCAGTGCGGCGATCCGTTTTGTCTGAACAAATGTCCTTTGCACAACTATATCCCGCAGTGGTTGAAGTCGGTAGCGGAAAAAGATCTGAAATTTGCTTTCAAACTTTCCAACGAACCTTCTCCGTTTCCGGAAGTCATGGGACGCGTATGTCCGCATGACCGCCTTTGCGAAGGGGATTGTACTCTTAACGACGGACACGGAGCGATCACGATCGGCTCGGTCGAGACCTTCATCAACGAAGAAGGTTTCCGTCAGGGGCTTAAACCCCATTTCCCGGGAATCACAACGGACAAAAAAGTCGCGATCATCGGTTCGGGACCTGCCGGGCTTTCTGCCGCTACCTATCTGCTCCGCTCCGGTATCGCGGTGACGATGTACGAACGCAGCGACCGCGCAGGCGGACTTCTGACCTACGGTATTCCGAATTTCAAGCTTGACAAGAAAATCGTTGAACGCCGCGTCGAACTTCTCAAAGAAGCCGGATTGAAACTGGTTAGCGAATGCGAAGTGGGCAAAGACATCGAATTCAGCGAAATTGCCAATCAGCACGACGCCGTATTCCTCGGAATCGGTGCGACCAAAGGAAAATCGGCAAACATTGCCGGTGAGAATGCATCAAACGTGTATGTCGCGATGGAATACCTGACCGCAATACAGCGTAAAAACTTCGGCCTTTCGTACGATAAAAAATTCGACTTCAAAGACCTTGACGTCGTCGTTATCGGAGGAGGGGATACGGCAATGGACTGTGTCCGTACGGCCAGACGCGAAGGAGCAAAAAATGTTACGTGTCTTTACCGCCGTGACGCACACAATATGCCCGGATCGGTCAAAGAGTATAAAAACGCGATCGAAGAAGGGGTGGAATTCGTTTTCCACGCTTCACCCAAAGAGGTTGTTCTGGGCGATAACGGCAGAGCCGTAGGGATTCATATGGCGAAAACCGTTCTCGGTGCCAAAGACGAAAGCGGCCGTCAAAAAATGGAAGAAGTCAAAGGTGCGGATTTCAAAGTCAATGCCGACGTCATCATCTTCGCACTCGGTTTTGACCCGTCCGTTCCTCCGTTCCTGGCGGAAAACGGTATCAGCGTCAACAGCTGGGGCGGCATCATAGTGAACGAGAAATTCGAAACGACTACGCCGGGTATTTATGCCGGCGGTGACTGCCAACGCGGTGCCGATCTGGTCGTAACCGCGGCATATGACGGCCGGGAAGCGGCACGTTCGATCATCAAATCGCTTTTGAGTTGATGAACGGATTTGTTGATTCGGCCGTAGCCGCCTGTCTTGAGGTGCGTAAAGCCATCAATGAAGAATCGGCAACACTTTTTGCTTCGCATGAACGGGGATTCGGAGGGGATGTCAGCAGCGGCATCGATCTCAGAGCCGAAGCGATCTGCTATCGGCATCTCTCTTCCTACGGTTCGGTATTTTCCGAAGAGGCGGGATGGATGGACCCAAAATCCGCAATCAACATTATCCTCGATCCCATAGACGGAAGTGACAACTGCCTTTCTTGTTGTGTGCAATCTTGCCAACGGCGATCTGTTCGTTCGCACGGCGAATGAATACTACCGCGCGTCGCTTGAGAATCCTGACAAAAAAGAGGATGTTGCGGCGAATCCGTTTTCCAAAATCGGTCTTTTTGAAAAGTCGCCCAACCATCCTGCTCTGGCGAAGCAATTGGTCGATGAAGGGCTTAAATTTCGCTCTCCCGGAGCGCTTGCCCTTTCATTGGCGTATGCCCCTTATGTCAATTATGTGCTATTTTTGGGTACAATGCGGCCATACGATATCCAGGCGGGTCTTTATTTGAGCCGCCATCTGCACACGTTCCAAAACGATAGATTTCTTCTTGTAGCACAGGAGAAAGAGGTATTCGAACGTATTCTAGCGATTGTACAAAAGGAGATTTTTTGAGTCTATTCAACCTGTTCGGTGACTCCGAAAAGAAAAAACAGCCTACGAAAAGCGAGGCTCCTTCACACTGGGTAAAATGCCCCTCTTGTCAGTCACTTATGTACTATAAAGAGATCGAAAAACAAAATCATGTATGCCCGAAATGCGGTTATCACCTCCGTATCGGGGTTAAGGAGCGTCTGGCGCTTATCACCGATGAGGGCAGCTTCGTCGAATTCGATGGCAATCTCAGACCGGTCGATCCGCTGAATTTCGTGGATAAAAAAAGCTATGCAGCCCGTGTCGAAGAGGGATATGCCAAAAACGGCACTTATTCATCGGTTGTCAGCGGTGAATGTACGATCAACGGAACTCCGGCACAGCTGGTCGTTTTCGATTTTAACTTCATGGGCGGGTCTTTGGGGTCTGTCGAAGGGGAAAAGATCGTCCGTGCCATCAATCGCGCGATTGAAAAACGGACGGGACTTATCATCGTCAGTGCGAGCGGCGGTGCCCGAATGCAAGAGAGTACTTTTTCGCTGTTGCAAATGTCCAAAACCTCTGCGGCCCTGGCCAAACTCGCCGAAGCAAAGCTTCCGTATATCTCGCTTCTGACCGACCCGACGATGGGCGGGGTCAGTGCCTCGTTTGCGACGCTGGGTGACATTATCATCGCCGAGCCCGGAGCACTGGTCGGATTCGCCGGACAGCGGGTTATCAAACAAACCATCGGCAGCGATCTTCCCGAAGGATTCCAGCGGGCTGAGTTCCTTCTCGAAAAAGGGTCTATCGATATGGTCGTCGCGCGTGATGAACTCAAAGATACCCTCGGCGATCTGCTGAACCTTCTTCTCCCCTAATGCGCCTATACGCACTGTGTGACGCCGATACGCTGCGAGAACGCGGGCTTGATCTAAGCCTTTTTGTCAACCGGGCCAATGCACTCGGTGCGGAAGTCATTCAATACCGTAACAAACATGCCGACATCGCCGCAGTCAAAGCCGATCTGATCACGCTTCGCCGATTGTGGGACGGATTTCTGATCATCAACGACCATTACGAGCTGGCCCCTTTTTGTGACGGGGTACACATCGGGCAGGAAGATTTGTATGCGATTCACGGCGATCCTTTCAAGGCATTGAAGATTCTCAAACTCTCCGTCGGATCAGACAAAATAATCGGCCTTTCCACCCATAACGAGCGTGAAATCGCAATCGCCAACGAACTTGATCTCAATTATGTCGGTTTGGGGGCCTATCGGGCTACGTCGACAAAAGCCGAAGCCAAAGTATTAGGCAAAAAGCTCGATGCGATTGCGGCTCTTTCCAAACACCCCGTTGCCGCTATCGGCGGAGTCAAACTAGACGATACGTTTCAGCACGTGACGTATCACGTCATCGGCAGCGGACTTATTTCTAATGAGAACGCCAAATGAGTAAAACCCATTTGGCGACGCTGGCCGCTGAGGCACTGAAGCTTGCCTCATACGAGGCAGAATTATGAATATTTCCATCGTCACGATTGCGAAAAAAGAGCGTTCCCTCTATGATCCGCTTTATCAGGAACAGATGAAAATGATCTCCCGCTTTGCGAAAGTTGAGGACATTGAACTATTTCCCAAAGAAATTGCCAAAGCCCATACCATCAGTTCCGATGCCTCGCAGGCCGCTTATACCAAACTTTTGGCCCCGATGCTGGGTAAAAATTATTCAATCGCGTTGCATCCCGACGGAAAAAAACTGGATAGTTTTGCATTTAGTAAGCTTATAAGTGATAAAATCGCCTTGCAATTTTTTATAGGCGGCGCCTACGGCTTTGAAAAAGGTTTCGTAGAGCGGTGTGATGCGGCGATCAGCCTCTCGGAGATGACGATGAGTCATAAAATCGCGAAGGCTGTATTGCTCGAACAAATCTACCGCGCCTATGCATTGGCAACAAACCATCCGTACCACAAATGAGGAGCATTGATGAGAGATCATGAGTTGCAGTATTTCGAGGAAATATTGTTGACGCGTAAAGCCCAGATCATTAAAAATATTACGGGCGTTGAAAGTGAAATGAACCAACTGCGTGAGCTTGAGCTCAATGATGAGGGAGACTACGCGTCGGTCAGTAACGACAACATGGTTGAAAATGCCATCGGTGCACAACAGATGCAGGAACTTCAGGAAATTGAGGCCGCTTTGGCGAAAATCAAATCCAAACAGTACGGAATTTGCGAAATGTGCGAAGACGACATCGGCTTTCAGCGCCTGAAAGTCAAGCCGCATGCCAAGTATTGCATCGTGTGCCGTCCTATCGTCGAAAAAAATAAACACTAAGTAGGAGAGAAAATGCAGCTTAAACGTTACACTCTGGCATCGTTTATTTTGATGATATTGGTGGCGGCAGCCGCTTACAGCGTCAACAGCGATTCGGTATCTTTCGATTTATTGGGAATGCATTTTCCGAACCTTCCGATCGCTTTTTGGGTCGTAGTACCTCTTATCATCATGTACATTGCCAGTTTGTTGCACATGGGCGTGTATGCGCTGGTGGGCAATTTCAAACTCCGACGTTTGGGCAAAGACCACGAAAAAATGATCGATTCTCTGCGCGATTCTCTGCTCGGAACGGGTGAACGCAATTATGTTTATAAAAGCGATGCCTACAAACTGATGGGAAAACTGATCGACAACAGCCTTATTCTCCCGTATGAAACTCTCCGTTCGATCGGGAATGAGAAAATTGACGAAGCGCTCGAATTGATGCGCGACGTCAAAGAGAAGAAAAAAGTCGATATCAAGAAGTTTCACCTCCCCGCGATGGCATCGATTGTGATCCAAAACAATCTTAACCGCCTGGAACGGGGCGAAATCGATGCGGATGCGGTCCTTTCACGTCCTGACAGCTACGGTGACGTCGTGTGTGCCAAAGCATTTGAATCGTACGTCAAAACGGCATCGACAGGATCGATTTTGAAATTTAAACGTTTCTTTTCGAAAGCGTCGCTTCTTGATTTTGTTCAGCGGATCAACGCGGCCGAGAACGGTATCGAGATTTCCAACGACGAACTCGTAACGCTGTTCAATACTTTGAAACTTCAGGGGATGGATTGGTTGGACCTTTCCGAAGCCATGGCGAAAAACATGGTGCCTGAACAGCGTATCCGTTTGTTCGAGATGTTGAGCGAAAACAACGACGATGCGATGGAAGGATACCTTTATACGCTGTACGATCTGCAAATGAACGATGCGGCCAATGAGATACTCAACAACACGTCGCACGACGAATACCAGATTTTCAAAGCATACCGCGATTTGAAAAAAGCCAATAGACACTACGATATCGCCATTTTTCTCCGTAGAAGTTGTGATTAATAAGAGCGGAACCTTTCCGCTCTTTTCCTCTTTTTTAAGGTAATTTCCGATGACTCCCAAACTCTCTTTTGATACGCCCGTTTACGCTTTGGCACCGCTTGCAGGCTATACCGATTTGCCGTTTCGCAACGTCGTCAAAAAATTCGGTGCCGATCTGACCGTCAGCGAAATGATCAGCTCCAATGCGCTTGCGTACGGGTCACAAAAAACGATCAAAATGCTCGAACGCAGCCCGAATGAAGATCCGTATTCGGTACAGATAGCGGGAGCCGACGAAGAGATCGTCCGCCGCGCCGTCGAAGTTCTCAATACCCAAGACGACATCGATATCATCGATCTGAACTGCGGCTGTCCGGTACCGAAGGTTGTCAGCCACGGTTCGGGGAGCTCTCTCCTCAAAGACCTTCCAAAGATGGCCAAAATCATCGAGACGATCAAGAAGACCTCCAACAAATCGACCTTGAGCGTCAAGATCCGCCTCGGCTTCGAATCGAAAAACCACGTCGAGATCGCCCGATTGGTTCAGGAATGCGGCGCTGACTTTCTGGCCGTGCACGGCCGGACCCGTGCGGGAAAATTCAAAGCCCCCGTCGACTACGACGCGATCGGTGAGATCAAAGCCGCCCTCAGCATCCCCGTTATCGCCAACGGGGACATCGACTCGTTCGAAAAAGCGCAATGGGTACTGGAGCATACGAAGGCTGATGGCATCATGATCGGACGCGGTGCCGTCGGTGCGCCGTGGATTTTTCATCAGCTCAAAACCGGAAGTGCTACCGTCGATCCGCTGATCAAACACGCGATCATCATGGAACATCTTGACGGCATGGTACGCTTCTACGGCGCACGCGGCGTCGTGACGTTCCGCAAACACGTTCATACCTACTCAAAAGGGTACGAGGGTGCATCGGCAA
>NZ_JQGL01000128.1 GCF_000747095.1 Sulfuricurvum sp. MLSB | reverse complement strand
TTCCAGTATTCAAAAAGTTCATCAAGAGTGTATTCATCATATTCTTCTGAGGGATTTTCACTCATGTCAAATCGTGTCTTTATCCATTTTTCATCAACATCACGATAATACAGGATTGCGGAATGAAAGCCTATCCACTCGATAAATTCCCTATCAAAGAATTGCCGTTTAGCAAAATTAAGATTAGCAAAATCCTTGTGATATTTTATTGCCGCCTCATCTCTTACGTGAGCGGCTTCTTCTGGTGTATTATATGTACCTAACCTAATTCTCTTTTTATCTACATTAATAGCTGCAAAATACCTTCCGTTTCTATTTTTATTTACCCCCTTGAACCCTGTTTTTGAGGCATTAAATCTGTTCATCTGATTTTGTCCGTTAGTACAGATGCGCAAATTGCTTTTTTGGTTATTTAAACCATTATGATCAATATGGTCGACAAGCTCATTGAGGTGGGGATTTAATATAATTCTATGCATAGTCTTTGATGTCCACATTCCAGACGGCAACTGAACATTACAAATAGCATAGATATACTGCTTATCTCCACGTTTTTTGACTTTAGCAAACCATTTGCGTTGATTAAGAAGTTCAAAATCTTCATCATCGACTAAAGCAACAAATCCCTTTGTTAAATTAATTGTTTTCATTTTACCCGTATTAATTATCCCGTTCAAAAGAATCGGAAGGGAGAACGGGTTTCCCTTATCAGTCGGACATGACCCCGACCTATCCGATTCCAAAGATAAATAATATTTTTGAATTGCAGTCATTTAATCAGTATTTCCTCTGCCTGTTTTCTTTCGTCTGTCATCTCTCTCCTCCTTTTATGCGGTTGTTTTAAATTTACATCCATCACAAGTTTTCTTTTTTGCAAGAACATCACAGGTATCTTCAGATGTAATTGGATTTCCACAATACGATTGTGGTTTGTTGTTTTCTTTCATGCTGCTGCGAAATAGCTGTATCAGCTCGTCAATGCTTATGACGGGGACAAGTAAATCGTCTTTATCTAAAAACCGTACCATCCATATATAGAATTTTCGTATAGCCTTATCTTCCTCTGTCGGCATCGACTCGGCTACCTTGAAGAGGCTTAAA
>NZ_JQGL01000127.1:891-2908 GCF_000747095.1 Sulfuricurvum sp. MLSB | reverse complement strand
ATGTGAAGAGGGACGGCGTCTCGGTCTGAAAGAGGTTTTGGCGCTGACGTATCAGCAGCGTTTTTTCGAACGGTTGGGATTTGTCGAAATCCCCAAAGAGTCTATCCCTGAACATAAAATTTGGGCCGATTGTATTAAATGTAAACACTTTCCCGTATGCAACGAAGTTTCCCTTATCAAGACATTATAAGCCGCTTCTTACTGATTGCGGCGTTTATCGTTTATATCAGTCTAAGCAGCATGTACCTTTTTCTTCCTCCGTTGCTGGCGCTGCTTTTTTTCGCCTTTTATAAGGCTCTCAACCGTCATGATCTGATCGCATTGATCAGTGCCACACTTATGTTGCTCATTTTCGAGGCTGAAAAAGGGTTCTGGTTCGGGAGCACGCTGCTGTTTTTTGGTCTTCAGGTCCGTTATCTCATTCCGAAAATCGAGCAGGTCGTTCGATGCCGGTTATGCAAGGCGGCCATCTTCGTCGGGATTGCGTATCCCGCTTATTGGCTTTTCATCTGGGTAGCCGATAAAGTAATGCTGCTACCCCCCCCTTCGATCGATTGGCACATGGGATTGTATATGATTATTGAATTTTTAGTACTTGCGGCGATGATATGAAGATTAAAATACTTTTTGGGTTGTTTGCCGTTGTCTGGCTCGGATTGTTGGTGAGGGTGTTTCACCTTTCCATCCAGTCAAACGAATATTATGAAACGCTTTCGGAACGAAACAGCATCAAAAGCGAGCTTACCGCACCGGTACGCGGAGAAATTTTGGACCGTAACCTGGAACCGATTGCAATCAATGAGCTTGGATTCAAAATCGCTTTGGCTCCCCATCTGACCAAAGGTAAAGATACGACTCTGCTGGATCGGGAAATCAAGTATCTTCTTTCCATGATCCCGACACTGGACGCGAAGAAAATCGCCAAAATATACAAGCAGCAGGACTCCTACTATAACCATACGTTTATCGATGTCGTTGATTTTATTCCGCATGAAACGGTTATTCCGATTTACGCGTTGATGAATCTGCGCGAGACGATCAAAATTTCCCCGTCCCCCAAACGTCTTTATCCGTACGGGTCGGTAGGTGCGCATTTGATCGGGTATGTTGCCAAAGCAAATCAAAAAGAGATCGATAAGGATCCCTCCCTTCAGCTGATAGGGCATGTCGGCAAAAACGGGATCGAGAAATATTACAATCGCTACTTGCAAGGAGTTGCCGGAGAACGGCGGATCAAAGTCAATGCGCAAAACATTGAAATCGAAGAGATCGGGCGTACCCAGACCAAGGAGAACCGAAATCTCGTTCTAAACGTCGATATGCGGCTGCAAAATTTTATCGGCGAGCAGTTCGCCGGCAAAGTCGGAGCCATCGTCGTGATGGATGTGCACGGTGCCGTGTATGCCGCCGGAAGTTATCCTGAATACGATCTTAACGCTTTTGTATCCGGTATCACCTCAACCGAATGGAATGCTCTGATGAGCAGCGTTGATGCTCCGTTTACCAACAAGATGATTAACGGCCTATATCCTCCCGGTTCGACAATCAAAACGGGAATGGGAATGATCTACGCGACGTCGGGGCTTTTGGATGAACACAGCGAGGTGTTCTGTACCGGCTCGATGAAGCTCGGAAATCGTTCGTTCCGCTGCTGGAAACACAGCGGGCACGGTTCAACCGATTTATCCAAAGCCATCACGCAAAGCTGTGACGACTATTTTTACAAAGGAAGCCTGCAGGTAGGGATAGAGCGGATGAGCAAAGGGCTGCTGCGGATGGGCCTCGGCAAGAAAACTGGCATCGATCTGCCCAACGAGTTCATCGGGACCGTTCCGAGCCGCGAATGGAAACGGAAAAAATTCAACAAGCCGTGGTATCAGGGAGAAACGCTCAATACCTCTATCGGACAGGGTGATTTTCTGGTTACGCCGATGCAGATAGCACAGTACACCGCATTGATGGCAACCGGAAAACTACCCGTACCGCACATTGCCAAAACGATCGGCGACAACCCGTA
>NZ_JQGL01000127.1:0-852 GCF_000747095.1 Sulfuricurvum sp. MLSB | reverse complement strand
ATGTCTACACTCGCTTTCCGATAGCCGGAAAAACGGGGACGGCGCAGACCACAGGGATCGCGCAAGGGGTCAAACAGCGCCAAAGCGAGCATTCTATGGAGTATTTCAAGCGTTCACATGCGTGGTTTACGACGTACGGTCCGGCAGATAACCCGCAATTTGTCGTTATGGTGATGGTTGAGCACGGCGGACATGGAGGGGAAGCAACGGGCGGCATTGTTTCCGCAATTTACAACAAACTCGACGAGCTTGGATACATTAAAGAGTAGAACGCCAAACGAAAAGTTCAGTTATTCTTCCAGCGTTCGAACTATGAGGCTTTTGGGGAGATTGAACGTTTCTATCAGTTCGGTCTCTTTGGTTCTCATTTCACCGTTATCGACTTCGTGATCGAATCCAAGCAGATGCAGCATGCCGTGGATAAAGAGCAGAGCGAATTCATCTTCTTCACTGTGACCCAATGCCTGTGCGACTGAGGCGACTTTATCGACGCTGATGACGATGCTTCCCAACGGCGCCTCTGGAAAAGGATCACTCGGAAAACTCAGCACGTCGGTCGGCTTGTCGATGCTTCGAAAATCGCGGTTAATGGCGGCAATTTCATCGTTATCGGTCAGTATCAGTTCTACTTCTAGCGGCGTAAGCGCGTCACAAATAGCCTCTATACGTTCCATCCCATAAGTTTTATCGGTTCGGTTATCTAGTTCAATCATGATCGAATTGTAGCACAAGCGGCTTGTCCCGCCGCTTTTTTGGTATAAATCAAATTTGTCTAATAATCTAGAATAAAATTTGCACTGTATGTTATAATTCTTACAATTTTGTAAGAAAGTGAGTCTAAATGCCGTACGT
>NZ_JQGL01000126.1 GCF_000747095.1 Sulfuricurvum sp. MLSB | reverse complement strand
AATACGTTTACAAAAAGCAAATCGGCTTCACAAAGCAGCAACAATCGAGTTTAAAAATACTTGAGGATTACGGAGTGAATGTAAATCAATTCATACGCCAAGCGATAAAAGAGAAATTGCAGCGAGACTGGCCTAAAATCAAAGAGAAAAAAGAAACAATTAAATACCCATTCTAACATGAGAACAACCGAACAAATCGCAGCCGAAGCGATAAAAAACAGGGGTGATCTGATAACTTTTAAAAGAGTAGATTACCAAACAATGCTGTACGCTATTGAAATAGGCAGGACGGAAGCAATTGCCGAATTAATGTTACGTGACAGCAAGGCGAAGATACCCGTTTACATACTCACCACACCGTTCAACAAGTGGAAGCAAGAGATTGCACAGGCAGAACGAATGATATTGCTGCCAGGTTGGAATAATACTAAGGCGGTACGTGAGCGCAATGCCTACGCTAAGGAGTTGAAGAAAGAACGTGTACCGTTTCACTTATCGAAGACAGAGGCATGAATAACGAAGAAAGTAGAATCCAGCGAACTTGCGTAAAATGGTTCCGTCTGACTTATCGAGAGCCGGATTACCTAATATTTGCCGTGCCGAACGGCGGCAACCGTAATGCTATTACAGGGGCAGTTATGAAAAAGGAGGGAGTGCGGGCAGGTATCAACGATTTAATAATCGCAACAAAGGGAATAATCTTGTTTGTCGAGATCAAAACAGAAAAAGGGAAGCAAAACCAAAACCAAATAGACATAATGAATATGCTGCGATCATTCGGCTACGATTACGCCGTATGCCGCTCATTCGATGAATTTAGAGAATATGTTATTAAACATATTGGAATATCGAAATAAGTGTTATATTTGCAGCGACAAACCAATAATAATTATGGAACAAGACATAAAATTCAGAATTTGGGATAAGGTTGATTATATGTCAACGGTATGTACCCTTCGCGAATTAATAAGCAAGAAAATACAATTTACTAAAGATTGTATTATAATGCAGTTCACCGGACTACTTGACCGCAATGGCAAAGAGATTTATGAAGGTGATATACTTGAAGGGCACGACAAACGCAAACTAACAGTCTTTAGCGTACCCGGTGGCTTCGCTATAGAAAGCAATCCGATTGCATTCGGTTACGGTTATCAAGATGGGCAAAATTGCTACGAAAGCATTGGAGACAAGCAGACAGCATCCTATATTCAGGGCAACTGCACCGTTAT
>NZ_JQGL01000125.1 GCF_000747095.1 Sulfuricurvum sp. MLSB | reverse complement strand
TAACTCGTTGCAAGCAAGGGCCAGATCTCCGGTATGGACATCCAGCAGATGAAATGCCGCCTGATTGTCCAGAGCAACTCCGATGGATTGTGCTTCCTGAATCAGGATGGCGCGGGCTTCGTTGGCATACGGATGGAAAAAGCGCACTGACCCTGCATGTGAGCCTTTGAACGCACTGTCAGCCCCTTTGACGTCGTCTCCGTAGTAGCAGTAGACAAAAGTATTGTCGGGATTTTTCCCAACCAGTTCGATGAGGGCGTCCAGATCGCCTTTGGGGAGCTTTTTTTCGCTTTTGACGATCAAGAGATTTTGGTCGCCGAAGAGCGAACCTTGTGAGAGATGGGCTTTGGCGGTGTTGAAATCGTATTCGTCGTAATAGAGGCTGAGTGCCGATGCACCCTCTATCGCCGTCAGGCGCTGGGCGTAACGGTCGATCAGAAAGTGGCTCTCACCGAACAGTGCCATCGCACGCGGTGCGCTGTTGTTTTGGAGATGACGGTCTAAATCCTGTCTATTCATCCGTGTCCTTGTCTATTTTTCGTATAAATGATGCAGTGATTTTAGCCGTTGCAAGGTCGGCGTGGTCGATTCGAACGATGATGTCATCGAAAAGCATGAGTCCGAAATGGGCGGTGACGTTGACCTGCGCTCCCGTGATAACATCATGGATTTCGGCATAGATGTCATCTTCGGCGCGCATGACGCGGGCTTTGAATTCCTGACCGATGACGGTGGCGGCCCAGCGGGCAAATTTGCGTTCATGGAAGCGGATTTCGATGTCACTGGCTTCGCGCTCTTTTTCGCTGATCGAGGTACAGAGCGATTCGATGTTGCGCAGGACGTAGGAACCCTCTTCGGTGTCATGCGCCTGAATCGCTTTGAGCAGGCGGTGCACGATCAAATCGCTGTAGCGGCGAATCGGCGACGTGAAATGGGTATAGCGCTCGAATCCCAATCCGAAATGCCCGACGTTATAGGGGGCGTAGCGCGCCTGCATCTGCGCGCGGATGATGAGGGTGTCGACTTCGCTGACAAGTCCCCGTTTTTCGGCTTCGGCTTGTATGGCGGTGATGGTCTCTTTGACCGAAGTCTGGAATTCGACGAAAATGCCGATGGAGGCCAGCTCGGTATAGAGGCTTTGGAGTTTGAGCGGGCTAGGGGGTTCGTGGATACGGAATACTCCCCGCTCGTACATCGAGGCGGCGGCTTTGTTGGCGAGCAGCATACAATCTTCGATAAGTGCGTGGGAAGGGGTTTCGACGGCGAATTCGGTCGAAACGATATGCTGTTCTTCATCAATCCGCATCTCCAGTTCGCTGGAGCGGAAGTTGTACCCTTTTTTCATCCGTTCTTCGCGCAGTTTGTGGGTGAGGTCGTTGAGTGCAGGGATGTAGGCCAAAACGGCGGCCTCTTTATCGGTTTTGGCCTGTAAATTCCCTTCCAAAAACGCGTCGATCTCTTCGTAGCTGAAGCGTCGGTGGGAATGGATGATCGATTCATACAGATCAAAAGAATCGATCTCGTACGTTGTCGGATTGATCCGCATCTCGAAAGTGTAGGCGAGGCGGTCGACAAGCCCCTGAAGCGAGCAGAGGGTTTCGCTGAGTTCGCGCGGCAGCATCGGAATCGAGCGGTGGGGCAGATAGATCGAAAAACTGCGGTAGATCGCTTCGGCATCGATCGCTCCGAAGGGTTTGACGTATTCGCTGACGTCGGCGATCGCGACGTAGAGGGTGGAAGTCTCTTCGACGTAGCAGATCGCGTCGTCATAGTCTTTGGCGGTGACGGGATCGATCGTGCAGAACGGAAGGTGGCGCAGATCGCGGCGGTTCGGATAAAGCGACGCGTCGACCTCTTTGGGGAATTCACGCGCTTGGGCGAGCACCTCTTCATCGAACGCGTCGTGTTTGTTGTAGAGGGCGAGGACGATTTTCTCATCCACTTTCGGATCGGAAAGGTTCCCCAAATACGCGGCGATTTGGCCTGTTTGGTTGTTGATCTGGTACAAGGAGCCTTCTTCGGAGTGGGGAAGATCGGAGAGGGCAAATCCGGCCGGGTGGGAGGTACGGATGTCCTGAAGTACTGATACGCCGCTTTTATTGGCAACGACGGCGACGCTGAAGGTTTCGCTCCGTCCGGCGATGAGAACGACTTTGGCCTGCGGGCCTCCCCGACGGCCCAGAAGGCGCTGGGCAATAACGAGATCACCGTTTTTGGCCCCCATCAGGTTCGCCGCATCGATAAAATGGTCGCGGATGCTTTCGCCGATGGTTTGCAGGTAGGCTCCCCGCTCCAGCGCGAGGCTGACGATCCCCGCACGGTATTGCGATGCGAAACGATATACTCCGCTTTCGTGCTGCAGGAGTTTCATTCCCATCCATTGTTGGACTAACGGGCGTTCGGTTTCGGTGATGTCTTGGTCATACAGACCGTGCGTTAAGCGGATCAGGAGTGATTTCATGAAAAGAATTATAGCCCGTAAATACTTCTATGTTAGAATAACCTTTTAATTTGACAAAGGAAATTCCCTAATGACGCATGAAGCAATTTTGAACCAACTCGGATATGCTCCAAACGAAGCATTGAGCCTGCAGCTTGGACGGATCGAAGGTAGTACACACGGATATGAAAAAATCATCAAACATATTTTGGATCTTCACGAAGCGCTGAAAACAGATGAATCGTATGTGGCCCTTTCCAACAGCAACGATTATTTCAAAATCAAAATCGATGCAACAAGCGATACCAGCAAGGCTGATGCGCTGGAGAAAATTAACCACTTCGCCGACAAATACAAAGTGGAACTTCAAAAAGTCGAAGGGAAACCGACCTATTACATCCTCGGATTTGCCAAATAACAATGCACGTCGAACCGATGACCCCAAGAGGGTATGATGAGCTGCTGCGCGAGTTTAAATATCTCAAAGACGTCGAAAAACCTCGTGTCAATCAGGAAAAACAGCGTGCGGCGGAGTTGGGGGATCGGAGTGAAAACGCCGAGTACCATGCGGCCAAAGAGAAACTGCGTCACATCGACAAACGGCTTTTTTATCTCAACTCGATGATCGAAAAAGCACAGATCATCGATCCGTCCGTTTTGGATCATACCCGTGTTCATTTCGGTGCGACGATCCGAATTTGCGATGGGGATAATGACGAGGAATTTTCGTACACTATCTGCGGAACGCTGGAAAGCGAGCCTGAAAACGGCTTAATTTCGGTTCATTCACCTCTCGCACGCTCTATGCTGGGAAGAGAAGAGGGGGATGAATTGAACGTCACTCTCCCCAGTGGAAGAAAGAATTATGAAGTGATCGAGATTTCGTATATCGATATCTTTTCACTCAAAAAAAATATCCGCACCGAAAAAGATTTCGGGTTTAAATAACACCGCTTTAAGATGGGTGAATATTACCCTTTGGTATAATCACGACCTAATTATGAAATACTCAAGGAAACTGTCGTGAGCACTCCCCTTCCAGATATCGAAAAAGTTCTAAAACAGCATAAACTCTCACTTGGAGATTATGACCATATTAAAAAAATCCTCGGACGCGAACCGAACCTCGTTGAAATCGGGATTTTTTCGGCGATGTGGAGTGAACACTGCAGTTATAAATCGTCTAAAAAACATTTGAGCGGTTTCCCGACCAAAGCTCCGTGGGTTATCCAGGGACCGGGTGAAAACGCGGGTGTCATCGATATCGGCGGCGGTTATGCGGCGGTTTTCAAAATGGAGAGCCATAATCATCCGAGTTTCATCGAACCGTATCAGGGTGCGGCAACCGGCGTCGGCGGGATCATGCGTGACGTCTTTACAATGGGTGCCCGCCCGATCGCCAATTTGAACGCACTTCGTTTCGGAAACGTGCTTAACAAAGACGATATCAGTGCGCACCAGCGCTACCTCGTACGCGGCGTCGTTTCGGGCATCGGCGGATACGGCAACTGCATGGGGGTTCCGACGATCGGCGGCGAGACGAGCTTCGATGAATGTTATAACGGCAACATCCTTGTCAATGCGTTTACTCTCGGGTTAGCGAAAAGCGACGAGATTTTCTACGGTAAGGCAGAAGGGATCGGGAACCCGGTTATCTACGTCGGAAGTAAAACGGGGCGAGACGGTCTCGGCGGTGCGGTCATGAGTTCGGACAGCTTTACCGAAGCGTCTAAAAGCCTTCGTCCGACGGTACAGGTGGGCGATCCGTTTACCGAAAAACTGCTTCTCGAAGCGTGTCTGGAGCTTTTCAAAACCGATTACGTCGTAGGGATTCAGGACATGGGTGCTGCGGGACTCACGTCGAGTTCATTTGAAATGGCCGGACGTGCGGGAAGCGGTATGATCATGCATCTTGACAAGGTTCCGGCACGCGAAGAGGGGATGATGCCCTATGAGTTCATGCTCTCCGAGTCGCAGGAACGTATGCTGATCTGTGCGAAAAAAGGCTCCGAACAGGCGATCATCGATATTTTCGAGAAATGGGATCTTGACTGTGCCGTCATCGGTGAAGTAACGGCTACGGGGAAAATGGAATTGTTCTGGCACGGTGAGAAATGTGCCGAAGTCCCGGTTGATCCCGTGAGCGAAGAGGCTCCGGTATTGGATCGTCCGATGAGCCGTCCGGCCTATCTTGATGAGGTCGCCAAAGTGACACTAAACGATTTCGATGCTGTTGACAATCAGAGTGCTTTTGAAAAACTGATCCGTTCGATGGAAGTAGTCGATAAAGGATGGATCTATCAGCAGTACGATTCGATGGTACAGACCAATACGGTTAAAAAAGGGGGCGAACTGGATGCCTCCGTTATCCGTGTTAAAGAGAACGGTGTCGCGCTTGCAATGAGTGCGGACTGTAATGTTCGTTTCTGCTACATCGATCCAAAAGGTGGAGCGGCAGCCGCAGTCATCGAAAGCGGCCGTAATGTCGCAATGAGCGGTGCAACGCCTAAAGCGATTACCGACTGTCTAAACTACGGAAATCCTGAAAATCCTGAAGTTATGTGGCAATTCGGCCAAGGATGTTTGGGGATTAAAGAAGCGTGTGCCGAACTGAACACCCCGGTTATCGGCGGTAACGTATCGCTGTATAACGAAACGAACGGCAAATCGGTTTTCCCGACTCCCTCAATTGCCATGGTCGGTGTAAACGAAGACCAGAACAAAGTTCTTCTTTCTGCGTTTCAAAAAGAGGGGAATATTTTGTACCTTGTCGGTGAGAGCAAATCCGAATTCGGCGGATCGCTTTACATGAAAGAACTTTACAACGTCGTAGCGGGGACTCTTCCTGTGATCGATTACAACAAAGAGCGCGCGTTGTGGAATCTGGTCATCGAGGCAAATAAAAAAGGGCTTCTTGCTTCGGCCAAAGACTGCAGCGCCGGCGGTGTGGCAATCGCACTGGCCAAAATGGCGTGTGTGAGTGATAAAGGGGTACAAGCCGCAATATCTGTTAGTGATGCTCGCGATATTTTTGCTGAGAGTATGTCTCGCGCCATTATCGAAGTCTCACCTGAAAACTGCGCCGCGTTCGAAGCGATGGCAGGTGCGTTAGCGTGGTCAAAAATCGGTAGCGTAGGTGGAAAAGAGTTTGCAGTGAATGATGTGAAAATGAATCTCGCCGATATGCAAAATATCTATTACGGGATGTTCCAAAAAGTCATCGAAGGGGATCTTTAAGATCCCTTTTTGTTTTTACTCTTTTAATCTCTCAATTTTTGCGCCCAATGCGCGTAGCTTTTGCTCTAAATTTTCATATCCGCGATCAAGATGATAGATACGGTGGACGTTTGTCGTTCCTTCTGCTGCCATAGCCGCAAGAACGAGTGCACTCGAAGCACGCAAATCGGTTGCCATGACATCGGCTCCGAACAGCTCGCATGGCCCGATAACGGTAGCCGTATGCCCGCTGAGTTTGATCTCCGCACCGAGACGCTGCAATTCGCTGACATGCATGAAACGGTTTTCAAACAATCGCTCTTCGATAGTGCTGGCTCCTGTTGCACGGGTCGCTAGAGCCATAAACTGTGCCTGCATATCAGTAGGGAATGCAGGATACTCTTGCGTCACGATATTAACGTGCTTGAGCTCTGTAGCGGGATGAATCGTCATAGTGGTTTCGTCGCACTCGATACGGCATCCCATTTGTTCAAGTTTTGCCGTTACCGCATCGAGATGATCGGGACGAACATTTTCCAACGTGATGGTAGAGTCGGTAATAGCACCGGCACACAGATAAGTACCCGCTTCGATACGGTCGGGAATGACTTCAAAATCGACCATATCGATCGTTTTTCCGCCCGTACCGACAATGGTCAGTTCGGAGGTACCGATACCAGTGATATCGATTCCGCTGTCACGGAGGATTTCACATAGCTGTACAACTTCCGGCTCGCGTGCGCAGTTGGTGAGGGTTGTCTTACCGTGGGCAAGGGCAGCGGCCATGACGATGTTGGCGGTGCCGGTGACGGTGATTTTGTCGAAAATGATGTGGGCGCCTTTTAGCCCGTTTGGCGCTACGGCATGGACGTATCCGGCGTGGATTGTGATTTCGGCCCCCATTTGTTCAAGCGCTTTGAGGTGCAGATCGATCGGGCGTTGTCCGATCGCACATCCGCCCGGCAGTGAGACTTCGCAGTGACCGAAACGGGCCAGAAGCGGACCCAGAACCAGAATCGACGCACGCATCGTTTTGACTATGTCGTAATTTGCCATCGTGTGATGGACGGTTGACGTGTCAATGTTCAGAATATGGTCTTGGAGAGTGCAGCTTGCCCCGAGGTTTTGCAGAAGTTTTAGCAGCGTCTTGATATCGGCCACTTCGGGCATATTGGCCATCTTAACCTTGTTGTGAGCCAGCAGTGCCAATGTGATGAGAGGCAACGCCGCGTTTTTAGCGCCGGAGATGACAACGGTTCCTTGAAGCTTAGTGGGGCCTTGAATACGTAGATAGTCCATAAAATTCCCAAATAAAAAAAGTTTGATATTATAAGTCAATGTTCGTTAAAATTATCAAAATTTAAGTGTCCAAAGGAGAATATGTGAGTTCAGCCCTCGATCGCCTCAAAAACCTGACCGCACAAATCTCCAGTTATGAGTTGGAACGCAAAAAAAATATCAAAGAACTTGAACGACTGTATCAGCAACTGGGTATCGATAAAAAGGTAGCCGCATTTGAGGATCTGTTTGCGTTCAAAGCGATCAACCTCTCCGGAATTTCCCTCTCTGACGAGGATCTGGGAGCCATTAAAGAGGGCAAATATGCCCAGGTTATCGGGATTATGTACGACAAAGAAGCCAAAGTCAAAAATAAAAACATTTCGCTTGCCTATTACGGACGGGTTGAAAAGCTCTCGCCGGAACAGAAAAAGGGCATTATCGCTTTTGTGCTCGGATGGCGGTTTGAGAAAAGCTTTCGAACGCTGGAGCACTATCACGATCTGATGGGACAGTTAAAAGCATTGAACGATGAAGAAGCATGCTGATCTTTTTTGATACCGAAACAACGGGAGTGGAAACTTCCGATCGCATCTGCGCCGTCGGAATGGTGCAAGAAAACTCTCCTTATTATGAATTAATCCATCCGGGGCGTAAAATTCCTCCTGCCGCTTCTGCCATTCATCAGATTACGAACGAAATGCTCAAAGATGCTCCTGTATTCGCCGATTCCAACAGCTATCGGCGGCTCAAAGAACTGAATGAGGAATCGAATGTTCTGATCTCCCATAATGCTCCGTTTGATATCGCGATGCTGATAAAAGAGGGAGTGCAGTGGAAGGGGGAGATTATCGATACCCTCAAATGCGCCAAAGCGCTGATGGACGATCTGGACGGGTACAGTCTGCAGTTTCTGCGCTACGAACTGCGGCTGTATCGGGAAGAAGAGGAATTTTTCGCGTCTTTCGGAGTAGGCATCACTCCGCATCATCCCCTGAGCGATGCACTTCATGTGAAGATGCTCTATGCGTATCTGCTTGATCTGGCCGATCATGAAAAATTGGTGGAAATTTCCCAAAGTCACGTACTGCTAAACCGCCTTCCGTTCGGCAAATATGCCAAGCGCCGTATCGAAGAGATCGCCCTCAAAGACCCGGGATACCTCAAGTGGATGCTCGAGTCGCTGGTGGACATGGACGAAGATTTACGCTACAGTATCGAACATTTTTTGAGGGAAGTACCGTGAAAGTAGCCATTCAATGCGATTCTCCGTTGTTACAGCGTTCATTGGAACTTTTTTTGGAAGGGCAGTTAAGCTCGATCCGCCAGTGCGATATTCTGATTCGGGACAAAGAGATACGAGATGAGAACCGCCTGACCTTCACCATCGGCTCATCCGAATCGTCCGATCTGATCAAGCCGTTTTCAAAAGCACAGCTGCTTCACGCGCTTACGCAAAAGGTTGAATCGCTGAAACATGCCCCGGCCGACACGATGGAAGAAACTTTTGTACCCGCTGAAGAAGAAGGGGTCAGTTTCGAAGTCCTCGAACGCCACATCGAGAAACTGACGCGTGAATACCAATCCAACATTCTCAAAGCGATACGTGCATTTTATGAAAAATAATCCTCCGCTGACCAAAAAAATCATTGCCGGAAAATTCAAAGGCAAGACGCTCAAACTCCCTTCCAAAGAGACGACGCGCAGTTCCAAAGCGATCGTTTTGGAGTCATTTTTTAATACGATCCAGTTTGATATTATCGATGCGACGGTTGTCGAAGTGTTTTCGGGAAGCGGTTCCGTCGGGCTCGAAGCACTTAGCCGCGGAGCCAAAAAAATATTTTTTATGGAAAAAGACCGTGATGCGGTGAAAACGCTGCGCCAAAACATTGCCCAAACCGATCCCTCTGCATGCGAAGTGTACGAAGGAGACAGTTTTGCCAATATCGCTCAGGTTAAAAAACGGCTCGAAGCACTGGGTGAGAGCGCTTTTATTTATGTCGATCCTCCCTTTTCATACCGTGAAGGGATGGAAGAAATTTACGATAAGACGCTGCATCTGATCGCGTCTTTTCCTCCCGAATGTGCGAGATTGTTTATCATCGAGCACATGAGTACCCTTGAACTGCCCGAGACGATCGGCCTGTACAATCGGATCAAAACAAAAAAATTCGGGAAAACCTCACTGACCTACTACGCGTAATCCTTTTTTGGAATGAACTTTGCTTTTTCCTTGTACGTTACAAAGGACAAGCATGAGATTAATCGTACTAATTTTTCTTCTACTCTCATCATTGCAAGCCGCACGGATCGGTGAAATAGCCAATGTCGTCGGCGTGCGGGACAATCAGATTATCGGATATTCGCTTGTCGTCGGTTTGAAAAAAACCGGGGACGGGACAACGTCGAAATTTACCCTTCAATCCATTGCGAACATGCTTAAAGCGATGAACATCGATATGAATCCCGTCGATATCAAATCCAAAAACGTCGCCGCCGTCGTCGTTACGGCTAAATTCGCCCCTTTCGCCCGTCAGGGGGACACGTTTGACGTCGTCGTCTCTTCCATCGGAGATGCCAAATCGCTCGAGGGGGGGACGCTTTTGATGACCCCGCTCAAAGGGGTGGATGGAAAAATCTACGCTCTGGCGCAAGGACCGATCAGCATCGGCGGCAAAAACGAAAGAGGCGCGGGTGCGGAATCGCATCCGACCGCCGGTATGGTCTACGGCGGCGGATTGGTCGAGCGTGAAATTCAGCAGGACCTTTATCATCAGCAAAACGCGACCCTATCGTTGAAAACGTCTAATTTTTCCAATGCCGTAGCCATCCAAAACGCCATCAACGCAAAATACAAAGGTGCGCTTGCAACGGCGCTCGATTCGCGCACGATCAAGCTGGATCTTCCTAAAAACCGCTCAATGGTCGAGTTTTTGGCAGAAGTGCAAAACATGGACATCAGCTATGCGCAAGAACAAAAGATTATCATCAACGAGCGGACCGGAACGATTGTCGCAGGTGTGGATGTCGAAGTCAAGCCGGTTGTCATTACCCAAGGAGACATGACCGTAAAAGTGCTCTCTCAAAATGCGGTCAGCACTCCGGCAGGAAGCGTCGCAATGGATAAAAGTCTTGTGATCGGGCTGAACGAAAACGAGATATACACCGAAAAAGGGACGACAACGGTCGCCAACATCGCCCGATCACTTCAAAAGCTTGGGGCAACTCCCAAAGAGATGATTGCCATTTTGCAGGCGATGAAAAGTGCCGGAGCCATTGCGGTCGATTTGGAGGTAATCTGATGGATGTATCAACCGTACAGTATCAAAAAGCGGTTCCGACGATCGGAACCAAAGAAGGGGATGCAGCCCTGCGGGAAAAAACGGATCAGTTCGAGGCGATCATCGTCAAAATGATGCTGGACGAGGCAATGAAAGAAGAAAAAAACCTTTTCAGCGCCAATGATCCGGGAGAAAAAATCTTCAAATCGATGTATCGCGAGGAACTTTCCAACGCCAGTGCAGGGGGATTCGGGTTTTCACAGATGCTGTTTGAACATTTGAGCCAAAAAGGGGTGAAAAACTAAATTTTTTGGATTCTTTGCCGATATGGTAGGTAGACATCATAAACGGACAAATAAGAAGGATTCACCATGATCTCAAGTGTGAACAGCTCACTTATCAAAGGTGCTTACCCAGAAGCATCATTTAAAACAAAAGAGCAGGAAAAACCGGCTCAATCGATTACAAAACAAGGTGACACAAGCCGGATCGAAGAGCTTAAAGCTTCTATCGAAAAAGGGGAATACCGTGTCGATATCGAATCGTTGGCAAAGCGCATAGCGCAAGAGCTGACATAACACGAACAGGAGTTTATGATGTTGTCGTATCAATTACAAAGCGCAATCAAAGAATTGGAAGCCCTCATCACTTTGTCGGAAGAAGATATAGCCGACATCAAAGAAGCCAAACATAATCCGCAGTTTGAACGCTTGGCTATCAAAGAAGAAAAAATTAAAAGTTTTGAACACAAAAAAGCGATGATCGATCGTGAAATTTCAAAACTTATGACGGCCGAGCCTTCCAAGCCTCTTAGCGAACTTTTAGATCACGAACAACATCAGCAACTCGATCTGCTCAAACAAAATCTTTCCAAACTGCGCGAAGTCAATCAACGATACGCAAAAATGGTTTTGAGTGTCGGCGCTTTTTACAATACGCTTCTTGAGCGGGTCGTACCTACCCACATGGACGGATATCAAAAAGTAGCCTCTTCGGATGCGTCATTTTTGGAAGTGAGAGCGTAAAGATGGCATCAATTTTCAACGCGCTTCATATCGGATACAGCGGGCTGAATGCGGCCCAGGTGGGAATCGATACGACCGGACACAATATTTCCAATGCCGAAACCGAGGGGTATTCGCGCCAACGGGTAGTCACTGCCGCAGCGTATCCGGTCAATGTCGATCCGGGGCAGCGCGGAAACGGAGCGCAAATTACCGAGATTGTCCGTATCTTCGATACTTTCGTCTTTAACCGCTATGCCAGTACCGCTCAGTCAAAGTCGTATTCCGATACGATGAAAAAACATCTGGAAGAGCTTTCAACCTATTTTCCCGATATTGACAATATCGGTATCAAAGCAGACTTGCAAAACTATTTTGACGGGTGGCAGGCACTTGCGAACAATCCCGGAAACAGCGCATTGAAAGTATCGCTCGCCCAACAGGCGCAGACGCTCTCCCAGCATATTAGCCAAACCAGAGATCAGGTCGCAGCCTTGCAAAGTTCGATCAATGATCAGGTCAAGGTGAACACCGAAGAAGTCAATCGTATCGCAGAAAAGATTGCCGGGCTCAACAAATCGATTATCGAAGCCGAATCGGGCAGAATCAATAATGCCAATGATTTACGAGATCAACGCTCACAGCTTGAAATGACGTTGTCCGAACTTATCGGTGCCAAAGTCGTCGTCGGCGGTGCCGTCAGTAACAATGGAGTTGACAGCAATATTGCGGTCGAAGAAGGCAGTTATACGATTCTGGTCGGCGGGTTTAATATCGTCGACGGTGCACATTTCCATCCGATCGGGATTGAAAGCACAAGCAGTGCCAAGGGATACAATACCCTTTATTACGAACGTCAAGATGGCGTTCAAATGCCGTTTGCGCAGGATGTTAAAGGCGGAAAAATCGGTGCGTTGCTGGAACTGCGCGGCTCAATTATCGGGGATGACGGGGAGTTTGAGGACGGGTTTTTGCAAGAAACCATTGATAATCTGGACAGTTTTGCCAAAGGGCTGATCGAAGCGACGAACAACCTGTATGCCGCCAGTGCGACTGGGGCGATGCAATCAATGTCTCAAGGGTACACGGATACACACGCCCTGCTCAGCACCGGAGAAAATTTCAAAGCCGGGACGTTTGATATCGTTGTGTACGATATCGACGGAAACATTGCCGCTCGCAGAACGATTACGATTGATGATGCAACCGTGATGGGTGCTTTGCCCGCACCGCCTGCTAACAGCATTGTAGGGCAGCTCAACGCTTCAATGGACGATACGGGCGATAACAATGCGCTTAACGACATTGACGATATGCTTGAAGCGCAGTTCGGGACCGCGCAAAATATTTTGCGCATCGATTTCAAAGCCGGAAGCAATCTTGCCGAACAGGGGTATACGTTTGCGATCGAGGATAACGGGACCAATTTTGCCGGGGTTACGGGTCTTAGCCGTTTCTTTGACGGCAACAGTGCAAAAAATTTGAGCCTGAATATCGACATACAAAATGACGCCACGACGATTAGAGGATTTGGTGCTCCTGTCAGCGGTGACAGTCATACGGCACTCGCAATGGTCGAATTGCAGTTTTCATCCGTCACGTTTTCGCAAAACGCTCAAACGACCAGTGACACAGTGTACGGGTATTACGATTCCCTCGTGACACGAGTCGGGACAACGACGAATTCGATCATCCTGAGTAACGACACGATTACGGCGCAGTACAATGCGATTCAACAGGAACATGATTCGATTTCAAAAGTAAGCATCGACGAAGAGATGGCCAACTTGATCCGCTATCAAACATCGTATGGTGCCGCCGCCAAAGTCATTACGACGATCGATCAGATGATGGCGACGTTGCTGGGCATCAAGCAGTAATGACCTCTTTTAGCATTGTCTCCCTTGCGGGAGTCATTGTCTTCTCGTTTATCGGGCCGTTTATGTACACGGCCGATCCTCAATATTTCGATACAAACGCTATTTTACTCTCCCCATCAAGCATGCATTGGTTCGGTACCGACCGGTTGGGACGCGATGTATTGGCCCGAATGATGGAAGGCGGGCAGGTATCGCTCATCATCGGTTTTATGAGCGCACTGATTTCGACGCTGATCGGTTTGGCATACGGAGTGAGCGCCGCATTGCTGCGGGGCGGATTTGATAAAATCTTCATCGTCGTCGTCGATCTGTTTTTGACGTTTCCGACGCTGTTTTTGCTGTTGACGCTGGTAAGTTACGTGAACGCGTCGGTGTGGGTATTGATCCTTATCATCTCGATTACGGGATGGATGGGGACGGCACGGCTTATCCGATCGGAAAGTTTCGCGATTTCCTCAAAGCCCTTTATCCGTATTCTGCGGATCGCCCGTGTCCATCCGATCAAAATCATTTTCAAATACTACGCCCCGCTGCTCGCACCCATCGTATTGGTCAGCTTTACGTTCGGGGTAGGGGGAGCGATTCTGGCCGAGTCGGGACTTTCATTTTTGGGACTTGGAATCACGCCGCCGCAGATGAGCTGGGGGAGCATCCTCAGCACGGGCAAAGAGGTGATCGATATCGCGTGGTGGGTGAGTTTCTTCCCGGGGCTTATGATCTTTATAGTCACATTCGCATTAATGAATATCTCGAATGCGTTGCAGGCGCAGCTGAATCAAAAAGAAGTGCGTTAGTTAACGCAACACGTGACCGACAAATTTGGACATATTGTTCAATATTTTACCTCCGCGTCGGAAACCTAATCCGCACGCTTCATACGCAAAAAAGACTCCCGCCTGATAGCTGTTGCCGGCGGTATCTTTAGGGAATTCGACGTATTCTTGGTAGACGGGCTTGAAATTACCGTACGGACCTTCGTTGGACTCGCTGACGCTTCCCGAAGCGTCCATAATACGCACGTTGGCACCCTCGCGCCCGAACATCCGTTTTTCGACTTGAGCGATTCCGTTGAGCGGCTCGAACGAGGTTTTGAGCAGGTACGGGGAATCCGGGAAAAGATCGCAGAGGATTTTCATTATCCCTTTGGACTGGAACAGCAGAGTATATGCCGGATTGAGAATGATCGCTTTTTGGTTGTTCATGATCGCAGTGAGGACGGTTGCCAATTCCGGTTCATCGATGGCGATGTCTTCCCACGGGAAAAGCTTGAACCAGTACTCGTAAGGATTTTCAGAACTGTCGTAGATCCCCTCGTCGTCAAACTTGACGCCTCCCAGTGGCTCGAATCCGGTCTCGAACCCCGCATCGATCGCCATCTGTTGCAGAAGACGTACCGTCTGTTCCTCTTCGATGTTGCCGCTAGCCGAGCTAAAGAGGATTTTCCATCCGTCGTAATAACGTTCAAAATCGCTCGGGTCGTCAAAGAGGGTGACGAGGCGGCGGAAATTGTCGCTGATGGTCTGATAGACATTGTTGAACTGCCGATCTTCATCCATTCCGTTGTGTTGAAGAATCGCCCATTGCACAATAGTCGTCTCAAACAGAGCCGTCGGAGTGTCGGCATTGAATTCGATCAGCTTGATCGGCTTGCCGTCAATTCCTCCCGCGAGGTCAAAGCGGCCGTATAGATGCCAGTGGACGTCGTTTTCCCAGCTTTTTTTGATGGCATCGATCAGGTTGAAGGGGATGCCGAGGTCAAAAAAGAGGTTGTTGTCGATGACGTGCTGGGCAGCGGTAGCATACATATCGTAGAGTTCATTGACCGCTTCGTAATACGCTTCGGCTTCGGCATCGCTGAGCACGACCAACTCGTCGGCAACGTACTTGCTCGTATCGCTGTCCGTATGCCAGTGGAAGCCGATCTTTTCCAGTACGCCATCATCGATTGAGCGGACTTTTTCTACAGATACCATCGTTTATCCCCCGTAACTGCTGCTGGCAGTCGTTGTTTTGGAAGCATCGTTGCCGAAATAGCTTTTTTTCTGCGTCCCAGAAGTAGCGGAAGAACCTGTGCCGCCGGCAGAGCGGTGATAGGCGGAACGGTTGGAAGCATCCTGATTTTTGCGGAAGGTGGAGTTGTTCATCAGCGCATTTCCGATCACGTTACCCAACAGCGCACCGGCTGCTGCGGCAAGGATAGTACCGCCAAGTCCCATCCCTTCGCCTTGAGGTTCGGCGTTAAGCTCGGACTGTCCCGCCTGCATTTTGTCGTATTCCTGCTGGGCCAGTGCCTTCATCTCCGCTTCGCTCATGACACGTTCGGTGACGGTACCGTTTTCGTCGGTCTCTTTGATAATGGCACGGCTGGGGCCGGTAGTCGGCATCTCTTCGACGACGACGTATTTACCGTCAGGTTGCTGTTCCACGACAAGGAATTTGTTTTGACCTTCGGCTTGCTCGGCAGGTTTTTCTTCCGGGGCACTTTGGCATCCGCTGAGCGCGCTCATAAGAACGAGGCTGAATGAACCTAAAAAGGCGGTTTTGGCATTAAAAATATGTTTCATTTTTTTTCCTTGATGAGTTTTATCGTAGGCGTACGACCCGGTTACGTCCGAGACGGTAAATTTTTGACGGGCTTTGCTCGCACATGCCGCGGGCATCTTCAATGATGCGGTCGGCTCGTTCGCTGCAAAATTGCGGATCGAAAGAGCCGCCGCTTTCGTTGGCAGAGGTCGAATACAGCCAATCGAACGGACGTATCATTGCCGCGTGTTCGGGATCGGTAACGTAACGGAAAGCCTGATTTTTAACGATGAAGGTACTTTTGCGGGCATAGCGGACGCGGCGCTTATGCGCTTTCGGAATCCGTATCTGGGTTTGCAAAGTACGAAGTTCGCAAAAAACTTTTAAAAAAGGTTTGCCCTGATTACGCCCTTTTGCCTCGTAGAGGCGATCGGCGCTCTGGGAGAGAAAACCGACGGTCGTATCGGTCTGGGCAAGGAATATAGGCATGACTTATAAGCAGAGATAGTCTTGCAGTGCGTTAGGAGACATCCAGCTGTCGTCTTTCATGTGTCCCATCGCTTCGATGGCTGCGCGTGCCGCACTGAGAGTCGTGAAATACGGGATACCCATTCTTAGAACGATTTGACGGATTTGCTCGGCATCTTTTTTGGCCGTTTGATTATCGGAGGTATTGATCGCCAACGCGATTTCGCCGTTTTTCATGACATCTTCGATGTTCGGGCGCCCTTCAGAAATTTTCAGAACCGCTTCGCATTCAATTCCCGCTTCTTCCAGCACTTTTTGCGTTCCGCGGGTCGCGATGAGTTTGAAGCCTTGAGCTTGCAGTCCGCGTGCAATTTCGGCCGCATGTTTTTTGTCTCCGTCGATGAACGACAAAAAGCAGGTTCCCGATGTCGGGATTTTATTGCCGGCCGCCAGCTGGCTTTTGGCGAAGCTGACGCCGAAGTTACTGCTGATGCCCATGACTTCGCCGGTCGATTTCATCTCAGGAGAGAGAACCAGATCGGCACCGTAGAGTTTGTTGAACGGGAAAACCGCTTCTTTAATCGCGACATGCCCTTTGAGGCGCGGTTTGAGAAGGCCGCTTTCTTCCATCACGATATTGTAGTTGTCATAGTATGCCAACGCATTGCGAAGGGTATCGCCCAGCATAACACGGGTAGCGACTTTTGCCAATGGCATACCGGTCGCTTTGGAGACAAACGGAACGGTGCGTGACGCACGCGGATTGACTTCGATAAGGTAAATCTCGTTGCGGTAGATCGCGTACTGGATGTTGAGAAGTCCGATGACTCCCAGTCCCAGCGCGATGGTTTTGGTTTGCTGCTCGACTTGTGCTTTGAGTTCGTCGCTAAGCCCTACCGGAGGGAGAGAACATGCGCTGTCGCCCGAGTGGATGCCGGCTTCTTCGATGTGCTGCATGACGGAACCGATGTAGACCTCTTTTCCGTCACTGATTGCATCGACGTCAAGTTCGACAGCCTGATCGAGGAATTTGTCGACGAGTACGGGAGAGTCGTTGCTGACCGATACGGCGACATCCATATAGGTGCGAAGTTCGTCTTCGTTGTAGACGATACGCATTGCCCGTCCGCCTAGAACGTATGAGGGACGCACGAGAACCGGATAGCCCAGTTTTTCAGCAACGGCAAACGCTTCTTCTTTGGTCATTGCGATGCCGTTTTCAGGTTGTTTAAGTCCTTTTTCGATGACGAATGCCGAGAATTTTTCGCGGTTTTCAGCCAGATCGATGACTTCGGCTGAGGTTCCGGCAATTTTGGCGCCGATCTCGTGCAATCCGTTTGCAAGTTTCAGCGGTGTCTGACCTCCGAAATGTACGATGATCCCGTCAGGCTGTTCGGCTTCGACGATGGAGCGGATGTGCTCGAAATCGATCGGTTCGAAATAAAGGACATCGGAGGTGTCGTAGTCGGTGGATACCGTTTCGGGGTTACAGTTGACCATGATCGTTTCGATCCCCATTTCTTTGAGGGCGAAGGAAGCATGTACGCAGCAGTAGTCGAACTCGATCCCCTGACCGATACGGTTAGGGCCTCCACCGAGGATCATCACTTTTTTCTTGTTGCTTAGGCGCGGAGCCTGAAGACCAAAACGGGTGATGTTGGTGGTCGAATACAGATACGGCGTTAATGAGCCGAATTCTGCGGCACACGTATCGACTTCGTTATACTCAAACGCGATTCCCATCGCCTTGCGTGCATTGTAAATGTCCGCTTCTTTGGCGCTTCCGCCGTTTTGCGTGATGAGGCGCGCGATATTTTTGTCGGAGAACCCTTCGGTTTTCAGTCGGCGAAGCTGTGCTTCGTCGCTAAGGGTTGCCGTTGTGATATTTTTTTCCTGCGCAACAATCTCTTCAATTTGGGCAAGGAACCACGGATCGATTTTGGAAAGTTCGAAGATGTCGCTGATACTAAGACCCATGCGGAACCCTTGCGCGACGTAGAGGATGCGCTCGGCGTTCGGGCGGCGAATTTCGTGTTTGACGAATTCAAGGTCTCCTTCGATAGGGTCAAATCCGCTCAGGCCTGTTTCGAGTGAGCAAAGTGCTTTTTGGACCGATTCTTTAAACGTTCGCCCGATGGCCATCGCTTCCCCGACCGATTTCATGCTTGTCGTGAGAGTTGATTCGGCTTCCGGGAATTTTTCAAAGGTGAAGCGGGGGACTTTGGTAACGATATAGTCGATGACCGGCTCGAACGCCGCAGGTGTCCCCGTGATGTCATTGGTGATCTCATCAAGGGTAAATCCGACGGCGAGCAAGGTTGCGACTTTAGCAATCGGATAACCGGTTGCTTTGGATGCGAGTGCGGATGAACGTGATACGCGGGGATTCATTTCAATAACGATCATACGTCCCGTCGCAGGATTGACAGAGAACTGTACGTTTGATCCGCCCGTGTCAACGCCGATTTCACGAAGAATCGCGAACGATGCGTCACGCATACGCTGATACTCTTTATCGGTAAGGGTCAGGGCCGGTGCAATCGTAATGGAGTCGCCGGTGTGAACTCCCATCGGATCAAAGTTTTCGATGGAACAGACGATGATACAGTTATCGTTGCGGTCGCGGATAACCTCCATCTCGTATTCTTTCCATCCAAGAAGCGACTCTTCGATCAGGATTTCGGTGATCGGAGATTCGTCCAGCCCGCGCTGGGCGAGAAGCTTGAATTCGTCGATGTTGTATGCAACGCCGCTTCCGCCTCCCGCGAGGGTATACGACGCGCGGATGATGATGGGGAACCCGATTGCTTCGGCAGCTGCCATCGCTTCGTCCATGTTGTACGCGTAACGGGAGATCGGTAGGTCCATGCCGATTTTGATCATTGCCTCTTTGAAGGCCTGGCGGTCTTCCCCTTTTTTGATCGCGGCAGGGTTGGCACCCAAAAATTCGATCCCCTCAAGCATCCCTTTTTCATGCATTTGCATGGCGGCATTAAGAGCGGTTTGGCCTCCCATCGTCGGAAGGATCGCATCGACGTTCTCTTTTTTGATGATCTCGGCGATGATTTCGGGTTTGATCGGTTCGATATACGTGCGGTCGGCAAACTCGGGGTCGGTCATGATGGTTGCCGGATTGGAGTTGATCAAAACGACGCGATATCCTAACTCTTTGAGCGTTTTGACCGCTTGTGTTCCGGAGTAGTCGAATTCGCAGGCTTGACCGATGACGATCGGGCCTGATCCGATGAGTAATATCGTTTTGATGTCGTCGCGTTTTGGCATTGAGACCCCTCATACAAAAAATTTGTATATTATAGGGAAAAGGCACTTAAAATCGGATTATCTGACCTTGGTGATCACATGAAAATAGGCAGGATTCTTACCGTAGAAATACGGTTCGACAACGGCGCTTTGGTACCCCTGCGCTTTTGAGATCGATACGACTTTTCCCACTTTAAGGCCGGCTAAAAAAATCTTGTCGAGGCCGGAGGTAAGCACTTCGTCTCCGACAGCGATCGGAATCCAGGTCGGGATGAATTCGACAATGACCCGTTTGCTGTTATTGCCTCGGACGATTCCGGGGGCTATGTTGTTTCCGACGGTCACGGCGTAGGAGCTTTTGACATCACCGTTAAGCAATGCCATCGGACGTCCGTTGTTGGCAACGACGATACCTGCCGCATATCCGCGGTACAAAAGCCCATAGACCGATTTCGGATTAAACGTCTCCATTTCGATCCACAATTTGTGGGGATCGCCGAAGCGGACATACGAAAGGGCCCGTACCAGTGTGACGTTTGTATCGTTGTGGATGGTGCTGTTGTGCTCACGCAACAGTTTTTGGTATTCGTCGGCAACTTGATGCAAAGAGAGCAATTCCAGTTCGTAGAAGCGGTTTTTCGCGCGTAGATCGATGATCGTCCGTTGTTGGTTGAAATGTTCGTCGATTGCGTGGTCGACGGTCTCGGTTGCTTCATGATACGATGTTTTGAGTGCTGATGTCAGACGAAGTATGGGGGATTGCAGCAGTCCCGTGAAGTAGAGTGCTCCGCTTACCGCAAGGGCAAGCAAAAGGATAACGCTCAGTTTTTGTTTATTCATTATCGAACAGCTCGTGGAGTTGGTCGATCTCCTCTAGGGCACGTCCGGTTCCGCGTGCGACACAGAGCAACGGTTCATCGGCGACGTACACCGGGATTTTGATGATTTCAGAAATGTATTTGTCCAATTGACGGATCAATGCTCCGCCTCCGGTCAGAATAACACCGTTGTTGACGATGTCTCCGGCAAGGTCAGGCGGCATGTTCTCCAACACGTCACGTACCGCTTCGAGAATCTCTTTGAGCGGTTCACGCATTGCTTCGCGCGCATCTTCGCTGGTCAGTTCGATGGAGGTCAAAAGCCCTTCGACCTGATCGCGGCCGTTGATGATCATTTTGAGCTCTTGGTGAAGCGGCATTGCCGTTCCGATATTGATCTTGATGTCTTCGGCGATACGCTCACCGATGAGCAGGTTGTATTTGCGTTTGACGTAATCCATGATGGCGCGGTCGATCTTGTCACCCGCGATACGGATCGAGCGGCACAGTACCAGACCGCCCAGAGAGATAACGCCGATTTCGGTCGTTCCCCCTCCGATATCGACGACAATGTTCCC
>NZ_JQGL01000124.1 GCF_000747095.1 Sulfuricurvum sp. MLSB | reverse complement strand
TAAGAATTATGGGTATACGGATAAGCAGGAAGTCGAACACAGCGGCGAAACAACCGTTAACAATCGTCACGACGTATCGCACTTAAGCGTAAAAGAAATAAAAGAGTTATTGGGTAAGGAATAATGTTACGGCGTGACCTTGAACTTGAGTTAGCACGTAAGGACTTTTTTTATTATTGTAATCTTTTAGCACCTGATTTTTATAAAGAGGATCGCAAGTTTTTAAAAGATATTTGCGAACAAATGCAGGACTTTTATTTTTCAAGTGACGATGTGCTGATTATCAACGTACCGCCGAGACACGGCAAGAGTAGAAGTGCGGTAATGTTTACACAGTGGGTATTTGGTCAAAACGTACATGAAAAAGTGATGACTGGTTCATACAACGAAACGCTATCCACTACATTCAGTAAGAGTGTTAGAAATGCGATACAGGAAGTTAAAGCCGATGAAAACATAACGGTCTACTCTGATATGTTCCCGGACGTTAAGATTAAGCAGGGCGATGGTGCTATGAACTTATGGAGTCTGGAAGGTTCACATTAATGATCATTGATGATTTAATCAAGAACAGTGAAGAAGCATTTAACGAGAACGTACTAGAAAAGCATTGGAGCTGGTTCACTAATACGATGTTGTCACGGCTAGAAGAAAACGGAAAAGTAATTATTATCATGACACGTTGGTCAAGTAACGATTTAGCAGGTAAAGCGTTAGACCATTTTAATCAGGAGCATAAGCAAGTAAGACATATATCATTAAAAGCCCATCAAGACGATGGCTCAATGCTGTGTGATGATATACTTTCAAAAGAAAGCTATGAGATGAAAGTACGTGCGATGGGGTTAGAAGTTGCCTCTGCTAACTATCAACAGATTCCAATTGATTTAGAGGGTAAACTATACAAGAACTTAAAGACATACACCGAGCAACCAGAGTTTACAGACGTAAGGGCTTATATTGATACGGCTGATACTGGTTCAGATTACCTCTGTGCGATCGTGTACGGCGTTTACAGCGGGGAAGCGTATATCCTTGACGTTTTACACACAATAGAAGGAATGGAAGTCACAGAGCCAGCCACGGCAAAATTATTGCATGAGAACGGCACAAAGTTAGCAATCATTGAAAGCAATAACGGCGGTCGAGGATTTGCAAGGAATGTTGAAAGTCTGCTATACTCAACGTATCAGACAAGAAAGCCGTCCATTAAGCAATATCATCAATCAAAGAACAAGTTAGCAAGGATATTGTCTAACAGTACATTTGTAATGGATCACATTTACTTCCCTGTTAATTGGCGTGACCGATGGCCTGATTTTTATAAGGCCATTACCACCTACCAAAAGGAAGGCCGGAACAAACATGATGATGCACCGGATGCCTTAACGGGCGTTGCTGAAAACGTAGAGGGAAATAAACTTAAAAC
>NZ_JQGL01000123.1 GCF_000747095.1 Sulfuricurvum sp. MLSB | reverse complement strand
TGCGTGCGTGTGTCACTGAAATGCTCGATGGGAAGAGAACCGGAATCGTCATCGTTTGAGAAGGAAGCGGCTGACGAGGGACGGGCAAACTCGGCGGAAGTTTTTATGTTCGTCTGTTTCGGTGAGGAAAGCGGTTTTTCCATGTATTCTTTGATCGGCTCGGCCAATTCCGCCAGACTCTGCTCCAGCACGGCAATCACGGAGACGGCGACCAGCATAAGCCACAATATCCACAACCCGAAAGTCCCGATATAAACACCCAGAAAATCGACGACCGCCCCGCCGAACGCGCCGCGATACATTCCGTCGACGACCAGCGCCTGAAAAAAGATCAGGGCAAAAAACAGCAGAGCGAAAATTCCCGCCATTTCTAAACGCCGTTGTATCCCTCCGTCGTATTTGTGCCAGTAAAACAGGGGAACCATCAACAACAGCAGATAGGTATAGGCGACGTATCCGAAAATATGGATGTTGGATGCGGCGAACGATGCGCCGTAGGCTCCGATAATCGAAGCGCTACCGATAATAGTGGCTATTCCCAAATAAAAAAGTATGCCAAAACCGGCAATAAATAGTGTATCGCGTAAAATGGGTATTCCTTAGAGAGGATGTGAAAAGTAGGCTGATTATAACAAAAAAGGGGAGAAACCCCGCTTTTTTGACGTTTTTACAGATAATTGACGAGAGAAAGTTGCGAGACTTTGGAGATGCTTGAGAGCATCGCCTGATAATTGAGCTGCAGCTGCTGCATCCGCAGCGTCGCCTCCGCGATATCGGTATCGATAACGTCGGAGCGGAGCGTCGTGGTACTGAGGATCAGCATGTCCGTGCGTTCCGAAGCCGCAAGCAGCGTTTGCGAATAGGTTCCCGCTTCCGTCTGCATCCGTGTCGTGTGCTCGCTCAAATCGTCGATCATCGCAATCGCATGCTGAATGCCGATATTGCGCGGATCGCCTCCGTCGGTACCGTCGGCTTTGTATTTGCCCTGTTCAACCGATTGGATCATCTCTTCAAGACGGGCATAAAAATCGGTTTTCGGGTCGCGGACCGTCAATGCGCTGTTGGCATTGAAAATGAGAGACGATCCGGTGTCGGTAGTCGTGTCGGTAGCGGGATAGGTATCGGACGTATTATCGTAGATCGAAACTGAGGCCTGCGTGTCGGTAAAAAGTTTGTCTTTAACGACAAGACGGCCGGCATAGTCGATCGTTGCGGATGAGCGCGAATTCGCGGTCGTGATCGCCGCATCGTAGGCTACGGCGCTGTTGGCGGCCGGCATCGAACCGCTGACCGCCATGTTGACGACGTCGAGCAGCTGTTGATAGGTCATCGTATCCGCGTTGGCAGGCGTTCGGGCCGTATCGGCATCATAAATGTTGAATCCGGTGATGCCGACGCCTCCGACCGTTCCGCTGACTGTTGAAGCCGCCGCCAGATTGATCTGCAAATCATACGCCACGCCGTTGATGTTCGTCCCCTGAAGTTTGAGGGTTGTCCCGATCAGTGTCGTTCCTCCCGCCACATCGACGAGTTTGGTCGTCGGCTGTGCAATCGAGTTGTCCGATTTTACGATCTGCGGAACGTTGGAAAGAAGGCTTGCACCGTCTTTGACAAAATTGGTACGGTCATAATTGATTCCGTCGATCGTGTTGAGCGTCCCTGTCGGCGTTGTGAATCCGCTTTTCGTGAATTCTTTGATAAACAGAGGGTTGACTCCGATTGTGGAGATGTCGGTTGTCCCTGCTTGCAAAAGATCGATATCCGTGACGTTTGCCGCTGCCCCCCCGGAGAAATCGACGGCACCGACCATATGAAAGTCGAGTTTGCTCGAACCTTCCATCTTGTCAATGATCTCGATCTGTCCGGCGGAATTGATCGAGATTCCGATCTGATCCCCCGTCGGCGTTGTTTGATTGGGGTCGTACGCAAGAGCGATTCGGTTCATCAAATCCTGAACGGTTTCGGTCGGATCCATTTCGATGGCGGATTTGAAAGCCGTTCCGTCCGTCCGTGTTCCGCTGATGTAAAAATAGCTCAGTTCGCCTACAGCATCTCCGTCATCGCCCATCAAATCATGAATCGTACTTTCCGGTGTAATGGAGCTGGTTTGATTGAAATTGGTGTGTGCTATATTGGTCGTCACGGTGCGGTTAATCACTTTTTCTTCGCCCAGAAAAAGCTGCGCTCCCGTCAGATTGTATTTTTGCGTCAAGCCGGTACCTATGAAAGAGACCAGATCACTGTCATTTCCCTGATAGACGCCATTAGCCCCAACAGGTTTGGTGGACGTGGCCGTTCCCGAAAAAAGATACTGTCCGCCGATCGAACTGTTCCCCAAAGCGATCAGATTGGTCTGCAACCCGCGCAATTCTTTTGCAATCGCCTGAAGACTGGTATCGGAGTGAATCTCATTGGCGGCATTGATTAATTTGACTTTGACCTGTTCGAGTTTCTCGACGATCGATCCGATCGTCGAGTCGGTTTGCGTCGAAAATTTGTAACCGTTCTGTGTGCTGTTTTTGGTTTGTGTCAGAGTAGCGATCTCATCATCAAGACGCAGCGTATCGATGAAAACCGAGGGATCATCGTGCGCGTACTTGATCTTGAGCCCGGACGAAATTTGTTTTGTTACGTCAAATAACTGACGGTTGACTTTACTGTTTTCACCGTAAATATTATTGTAATAAGAGGAAGAGATAACTCTCACGTTCACTCCTTGTTGTGCATGCTGTTGAAATCAAAGCAAGAAAAGTTCCATATACTCCATATCGGCAAAATTGAAAAATCGATTAGTTTGCTAGAGGATCGGGTTTTACTAATTTTTAAGCAAATGGAACCTATAATTCCACCTCTTCACAAGCCAGTGTGGTGAAATGGTAGACACGACGGATTCAAAATCCGTTGGCAGCGATGTCGTGGCGGTTCGAGTCCGCCCACTGGTACCACTCCTTTATCCAAAACAATCCGAAAAAGTCTATAAAACCCCTAAAATACGAACTTTAGCCCAACCTTTCAGTCTGTAACAATCTGCAATAATTCACTACTATCTAAGAATTTTAGGGATAGGATTAGGGATACAAATTTTTAACTATCCCTATCTTTTGAAGAGGTATCCCTATGGCTCGTAAAACTCTTCCTCTCTCTGACAAAGAAATCAAAAATGCAAAACCAAAAGAAAAAGAATATAAACTTTTTGATGGTGGAGGTTTGTATTTAGTTGTTCAACCAAATGGTTCGAAAGGATGGCGTTTAAAATATCTTTTTCAAGGTGTAGAAAAACGTATATCCATTGGAACGTATCCTGCAGTACCATTAGCTGAAGCTCGTGAAAAACGTGAAGAGCTAAAAAAACTTGTCAAGTCTGGGATCAATCCATCAGATGAGAGAAAAACTGCAAAGGAACAAAGACGTCTGGTTCAAGTGGAAGCTGCCAATACGTTCGAAAGTATTGCTTTGGAATTTTTGGAAAAGCAGAAATCTCGACTGGGTGAAAAAACGTATGCAAAAAAGGAAGGTCGATTTAAGAATCATATTTTTGGTGTGATCGGCTCAAAAAATATTGATGATATTAAAATACAAGATATTCTTTCCATAATCAGAAAAATTGAATTAAAAGGGCAGAATGAGACTGCTCACCGTACTTTAAATTTGATTAATCAAGTGTATCAATACGGATTAACCGTTGGGCGTGTAAAACACAACATTGCTGCAGATATCAACCCACGATTAGCTTTAGAGCCAATTGTCGTGAAACATATGGCAACTATCATTGATCCCAAAACTATTAAACTATTTTTGGAAGGAATTGACCGCTATACTGGTTCTCTGGCAGTAAAAACAGCATTGCAATTGATGCCCTACGTCGCTTTACGTCCAGCTAATATCCGTCATGCAGAATGGAATGAGTTTGATTTCGAAAAAAAACTGTGGAAAATACCAGCAGAAAAAATGAAAATGAAAACTACTCATTTGGTTCCATTGACTGATCGAATGATTGAAATCATTAAAACTATGCATCCATTAACTGGCGGTGGGAAATTTATATTTTGTACTCAGACAAAAGGACGAGATTATCCTATCAGTGAAAATACTTTAACAAAAGGTATCAGGATTGTTTTAAAAAATGAAAATATTGCTGGTGATATGGTAAGTCATGGTGCTAGATCTATGTTTAGTACTTTAGCCTATGAAAACTATCAAGAACATGGGGTTATTCCCGAAGTCATTGAACGTCAGTTAGCCCATCAAGAGAGAAATAAAATAAAAGATGCTTACAACCATGCTGAGTATTTAAATGAACGACGAATTTTGATGCAGTGGTGGAGTGATTACTTGGATGGTTTGAAAAATAGCATAAAATGATTTTTACATATCATGCTATTTACTTTGGATAGTGTTGTGTAAGAGAATATTTTATAGCGCCATCAGCGTCTGATACTCTTGAAGCGCATAATCGTCCGTCATTCCGCTGATATAATCGAGCAGCAGCCGAGCACGATAATACCACTCCAGTATCCGTCGCTCTTCCTCGTTCTTTCCTTCTTCAATCCCATCAACGCTGACGGAATAGGCAACAATGTGTTTTTGGGACAATCGACGGAAAAATTTGGAAGCGATGACGTTATCGATTTTTTCGTCTTTGAGGAGTTTTGCCAGATCATCGGCGGAAACGCTCAATATCGGTTTATAAAGATTGAGAAGTCCGGTGAGGATTGCATCTCCTTTAATCTCCAAGGTTTCGACCTCACGGTTGTGATAGATATGTTTGATCGAGATATTTTGGAGGATTTTAAGGGCGATGAAATAGGGGCTTTTTTGGTCAAATTCGAGGAGTGGATGGTTGAAGCTACCGTTAAAAATGGCTTCGTGATTCTCCATATAAATCTTCGTGACATGAGCGACCAATTTTCCGATTAACGCGGCGCGGATAGAGACGAGGAACATATTAAAACGGTAGGGTTTCTCGCTGCTCTTTTGCGCTTTATCGTATGCCCCTTGCACTAAATCAACGAGATAACGCTCGTCAGTGCCGTACTTTTCGTTCACCTTGGGCGACTCCGCCATAATCAGTTCATAGATGTTGTCCAACGTGAGGATCTTCTTATCGACGGCATCTTCGAGATCAGCGGTGAGATAGGATATGTCATCGGCAGCTTCCATGATGTAGGTGAGGGGAAAACGTGAACCTTTTTCCATTTCTAGCGTTTTACATACCGTTTCAACAAACTCTTTTTCAGAGTAGTAGTATCCGGGCTTTTTTTGGAGATAGGAAAGGGGGGATGATTTGTCCGGTTTGGATTCGAATGCCCCCCGTGTGTATTTGAGGATTGCCGCCGTCTGAGTGTAGGAGAGGTTAAGCCGCTGGAGCTTATGGACGATTCGGATCGCCTGCGCATTGCCATCGAAACTGCTCAGGTCGTTGAGGAGCATATCACGAAACGGAATGACTGTCTCGCTCATATCGGGATAGAGGGCATTTAAAATCGCAGGAGCCTCTTTGGCCATCCAGGCGTTGATCGACTCTTCGGCAGAGTGTCCGAAGGGAGGATTCCCGATATCATGCAAGAGACTTGCCATCTCGGCGGTGGAGACGAAAGCATTGTCCAGATCGTCCAAACCGTATTTTTGTATAGAATCCTCTTTTTTAATCGCGCTCAGAATACTTCTGGCGATGTAGCGGCTTGTTTGCTGTACTTCGAGAGAATGAGTGAGGCGGCTACGGACAGCGGCATTGAGTTCGAGCGCGAATACTTGAGTCCGTTTTTGAAGTCGACGCAGTGCCGGTGCCGAGATGATGCGTCCACGGTCGCTTTCGACCGAACCGTCGATATTCGGAATCTCATTCATTGCTCTGTGAATCGTCAGTTTCTTGCAATAATCAATCATTTAGTACCTCTTTGAGTTTTTGATGTACCCTTACCATCGCCAGTGTATCGAGCTTGCAGTATTCGAGCAGGGCGCGGCGCATACTCACTTGTTCTTCCTCTTCCATCGTTGCGAGTTTGGCGTAAGCGTTCATTGCCTCACCGCCATTTTGGACGCCATCAAGCAGTTTATAGGATTGTTCCATTTCAGGTACGAGGGCGGGGAGGACGTATTTGATTGAGTAGCTTCCGTTCATGGATGGGGTGACGTAGTGCCCCTTTTGAAACGGCACCATCAGATCGCGGAGATTGGGGAGGATGCTTTTGAGGCGATCACTGAGGTCGGGGAAGCTTTGGGCAAGCTTTTCGATTACACCTCTCTCGAAGCTCATGTTGTACGCCAGTACCGTGACATTGTCGGGGATGTCATGGATCAGTTGTTGCGCCAACGTGTAGCGCGGATCGGCTCCTGCGGGGGATAAAAATTCCCGATGCTCCAGTGTCCCGTCACTGTGTTCTATATGGAGTGAATACTGAAACGGTATCTGCTGATAGGGGCTGATCCCGCGCCACTGTGGAACCGCCTGCTGACACGTCTCGAAATCGAGGTGGTAGATCGGGTAGGTGAGGGTGGAGAGAAACTCCCCGAGCGCGTCGCGGTCGATGTGGGTACGCTGTGCTTTCCAGTTATCGACTTTTTGGCGTTGGAGGGCGGTCATTTTGTAGCTATCGGGTATCTCTTCGATCCGGACAATCCCCTGATCGTACAGCTCGATCTGATTCTTGCTACCGAGGTTAAAGATATTAAAGACGGAGTAATCGGGGATGCTGCGCTGTACCTTCCAGCAATAGTGCATCGCGTCGCATTCATAGGGGTTTTTGCAGTGTTTGCCTATCTCGATAGAGGGTTCGTTGTCCCGGTTTGCGAGATGCGCTTCAAATTCGTCCAGTTTCGCAGGGACACTGCTCATCAGCGCATCGACCGCTTCGCTCACCTCTACGATACTAAAGAGGGCGCTCAAATCGAGTGCATCGCCCCGCACGTAGGAGGTGTCAATATGGACGACATGGCAATTGGTGACAGTATATCCGAGGCTCTCGATGACGTAGCGCTGTATCGAGACATCATGTAGGTAGATATCTTTGACCTCCGAGGAGCTTTTGACCTCATATACCTCTACACCATCAGGAGTAACACGCAGAACATCGACCATCACGACGATCCCCTCATGGATAAACGTCGCTTCATAGATAGTCTCTAACCCCTCATCCATCCATTCCCGTGTCAGCTCCGCCATCACTGTAAATTTTTTTTCCATGTAGGGGATTTCACGCCCATTCGGGAAGAGGGCACATGCCAGATCGCCGACGATATTTCCTGTCTCAAACCGTGCGAGGGCAGTGGCATCGGGCGGAGTTAGCACCTCAGAATTGTATTTTTTCAGCCATAGGGATTTGGAGCATTGGATTCCGCGGGTGTAGAGAGATTTTGAGAGAGTCATTATTATTTTATCGCTTAATTTTATTTTTGACTGCTAATACAAAAGCACCAAAGAAAAACCAAAGTAATACAGATTCAAAAATACCTAATAAATGAGCATCTTTTGAACGTGGTGTAAACCAATTTTTTTCTTCCGACATGAAAGGTGAAACCATTTTTGTAAGAGAATATGCCAATTTGGTCGTATAGTCATCTCTTAGCATAGGAATGTATTGTTCCGTAAATGCGTAATCAAAACGATTGTCAAAGGCAAAAATTCTTTTTGTCGAGTTCTTTTCTTCGGTCAATTTGGGTGCTTTATAATAATAAGTGCTATTTCCATCTTCATAATTGGTTTTTACTAAAAGGATGAAATGTTTGGGTTGATTCATTTCATCAGTTAAATTATTTTCATCGAAAGATAGATTATACGTTAGCTTTTTGTCGCGATTGTCTTTATAGACGTTAAAAAAATATTCGGGTGTAGATTTTGAACTTATAAAATCAAGATTTGGTTGAGTTAAAAAAGCAAATCCTATCCATGTCATCAAAAACCAACCTAAAGATCGAATCCAGCGTTCACCAAAACCATTGACAATATGGTGAATAGATAAAAGATTCCATTGCCAAAAAGACCGGTTAAATTTACTTCCAAAGGTTAATAATTCTGTATAACGTTGAGAATAGTAAAATTCTCCTGCTGTTTGATAGTCACCATGTTTTTCAAAATTAACACGCAATTGTCTATATATTTCACGTATTGCATGATAATTACTCTCCGCGTCAACAGATTTTTGTACTTTTGAAATTTTTATATCATCACCAATAGCAATGTGCTTGTTAAGATTTAAAAAGGAGATTTTTGATAGTGCTGACATTAATGGCATAAAAACAAAAGCATTAATGACTGCTGCACCAGCAATAGCAAAATAAGGAGAATACATACATAATGCAACAAAGATGAGAAGGGATAGAATTAAAATTAAAAGAGGTCGTTTATACCAACCTTCTTTATCAAAAATAGTCCATGAATTTTGATGATAAGGAAAATGGCAATTATAAAATTTTGTCTCCTCCAGCATAGAATTTGCGAAAAAACATTTGCTTAATGTTTCTTCGTTCAAATGAGAAAATTGTACTCTATCTAATACAGCATCCGTAAATCTGGCTTCTTTTGTGAATTTGACCCCAATGAGAAATGTAAAGCCGGATCCTTCTAATGCATGACGATAATGAAAGACAGCGATTTTGCCAAGTTCTTTTCCTCGTAATATTCCAGCTGCCAAATCAGCTTTTTTACGGTGATAAAATGTGGCATCTGCTCCTAATAGACGAGGTTCATAAAGAACATATTGAATGTCTAAATGCCTTAGTAAAGCCCCTTTGTGAAAAATAGTATTTTTAAAATGTAATTCTGAACAACATAGAAAATCGAATTTTGGATACCCTTTAAATGTAGCATTATTAAAATTAAATATTAAACTATTGGAAGATTGTGGATGAGTAGAAATATCTTCTAATACTTTAACAGAGGAAACTATTTCATTTATAAGTGAAATTTTTTTTGAATATTTATATGCATATATATAGCCGGTAGAATATTTGCTAAATAATTCAGCAAAATTGACATCAAATAAAAATGTACATTCACTAAAATCAAAAATAATAGTTTCATGCTTGTCAAGTGGATCAATATGACTATCTAATAATTGAAAAATTGTTAAAGATAAAAAATTTTGATCAGCAAATCGTCGTTTAAAAAAGCTAATTTTCATGAATTTAACTTGACTAGCAACATTTCTACTAAATTTTTTCCAAAAAGAAACAAAATTCCAGCTATTAATAGTGTGATACTTCCAATTAAAAGTTTATTGTTTGGTAGTAAGATCATTATATATATTGCCGTTGATATCAAACTTGCAATAATCAAAACACTACCAATTATTTGTTCTCGGTTCCATACAGCTTTTTCTTGATAAGTTGAAGAAAGTTCATTTTTTTCACTTTCTTCTAAATTTTTGTAAGCATTAATTACTGCCTCGAATTGACCTGGGTATAAATCCATATTTTTTAGTTCTTGTGTAAATGCAAGAAGTTGTTTATTTTTGGTATCATCCATTGAATATCCTTTTTAGATAAATTTGCGATAAGAGCAAAGGAAATGTTTTAAAGCTAAAAGCTCAAAAAAGGTTTTCTGTTACTCTATTCGTTCGTATGGATAAACATTTTTAAAATTACGATGTAAATATGAACCTACCGATGGTGCATTCTTGAGCCCTTCAAATTCATGGGCTGGAACACCTTTGTAAACGTATAAACTGCCATTTAAAAACCTTACGCAGACTGTTTCTGTAGCTTCGTCGTAGCCGACACCTTGAATATTTGATGAACTAACTTGGAACATTTTATCTTCACACATCATTTTTCCTTTATTTATGAATTAAAATTTTGAGTTCGCCATGAAGCGATTGTTTTGCGATACTCGTCAATACTTGGGCTGTCTTTTTTCCATTGTTCAGTAACCAATGGGTCAGAACTTTTTGGAGCACTTGATGTTTTATAAAACTTTACTCTGGATGGTATTTTTACTGCTTCACCGGAGATCAAGCCTTCACCAGTACGCAGACTAGGTAATAAATCTACCATTGTTTGCAATTCATCCTGAACAGCTGATCGGATATGGCTACGATCTTTGGAGTTATTCATACGCAATGCGATTAGCGTCCCACATTGGCTTAAAACTGTTTCATCCAATTCTGAAGGCCTTTGAGTTATCAATAATAGTCCTACTCCATATTTACGGCCTTCTTTTGCAATAGTCTGGACGGTTCTAGAAGCGATTGAATTTTCACCGGCTTTCAGGTAATTATGAGCTTCTTCTAGTACTATTAGTAGAGGTTGCTGTTTTCCACCTGCAGCTGTATTTTGTCCCCAAAAGAGCGTATCATAAACAATTTTTAGCAATGTTCCTGATATGGAAACCATGATATCACTTGGAATACCTGAAAGATCCAAGATTGTAATTGGCTTTTCATCGCCAAGCCACCCATACAATAGTTCATCTAAATCTTTATTCACTTTACCGTCAAGATCAGGTCCCCATTCTCCAGGTTGAAACAAAAATCTATATCTAGTATCTTTCAACTTGATACGAATACCATCTAAAAAGTTCAATAGTCCTTTCGCCTTATTGTTGAGAAAAGGTGCACCACCACCTGGACTTGCAGGTGTGTATTCTGAAGACTTTAATAATGCGGCATCCCCAACTGCAACTAAACATTCCGTAACACGATCTTGCTGAAATGTTTTTCTTTCAAAATCATCTAGCTCAAACCACAATTGCTTAATACTAAAGGGGACTGGGCTGTCTGCCGTTATCATTTCAGGTTCAATTTCTAGAGTATTGATCGTCAAGCTTTCAATCTTTTTCTCAACAATTTTTTCTCGGAGATATTCACGTTGAGAGTCGGATAGATTTCCTGGAAAAATCTTAATTAATTCGTTAAAGGGAAGTGCCCAGTATGGGATATAGAGTTTATTATTTGATTGAGACTCATTTATTTGATAGACTTTGCTTTGTCCTTTAATGACTTCGCTGTATTCCCCATGCGGGTCAATCACTAAAATTCTTGAACTAATGAATTCTCGTTTGGCAATAGCCTCGAGCAATACAGACACTGTATTAGACTTTCCACTTCCTGTTGAACCAACTATTGCACAGTGTCTTGAAATAAATTTGTTCAAATCCAACTTGGCAGCAAGACTTTCAGAGACACTGATATTGCCTACCGTAATAGAGTCATCTTCTTTCAACCCGCCATAAATAATATCCAGATCATCAATCGTTACCAAATGAACTTTATCGTTAGTTGCAGGAAACTGTGTAATACCTCTCTCAAACTTTTTTCCTATTTGTTCACCTACAAGTACAAGACTAAGCCATTGGGTGTTTTTGGCATGTTCATAATCACTTGCATATACTTCTCTGAATGCTTCAGGTATGGCACTAGAACCAATTTGAGTAACAATTCCGTATAGGTTGGCATATCCAAGTGGAATCTTGAGAAATGAGCCTATTTGTCCCACTCTATAAACTACACCATCGATAATAGGCATATGGGATTTAATATTGTCAAACAACCGAATAGATATGGTGTTACCATTAATACTGTCAATTTCGCCTATCGTAGTCTGATGATTAACCATGTCTTGCCCATCCACCAATTTCATTTTCTGGCATAACTGAATCTAGAAAATTTACTAATTTTGTAAAATCTGGCAAGATAAATTCTCCTTTGCCAGTCCATGATTCTGTACCCGCTACATGTGCACCTATTTCTTGAGTATCATCAAAATCTTCATCAAAAAAGAAGTTAACCTGTACGGTATCATCTTTGTCAGGTTGATTTTTTAATTGCCATGCAGCATATTTACCTCCAATAACTGCACTTCTCATACCATAGACGGAAATCTTGCTATTTGCTGTAGCAAATTTATAAATAGGATGTTCGTCATTTAACGCAAATTTATATAATTCAGATGACGCACACCAATATTTGTCAAAAAGTAAGAATATTACATGAGATGTGGTATTGGAATTTAATGCCGCTTCAATCCTGGCATTAATATGTTCGTCACCAAATGAATATCCGCACACGATCAAGATTGAATCATTAGTTTTTAAAAAATTAGATATACGATCCATTAGACTTTCATATGGCTGTTTTTTTGAATCATTATACTTGAGCACTGATGGATAAATCAGAATATCATTACCATCACTATTTGTACGTATAATCTTTTGTGTTCCATCATCGATTTGCCAACCGAGTGAGCCATGTATTTTCCATAGTTTGGTTTGCTTTGGTAAGAAATTCATTTCTTCTACCGAACTGGAATTGAAAAACGGTCTAAAACTACCAGTAAAACCATCATAATATGGGACATTGCAATATTCAAGTCCAAGCTCAAATAAATAATCGTAATTTGTAGTAAATATTTCTACTGGATATTTACGATGAATTTGCCCAACCCATTTGGCAAAATCAGTTTGAACCATATGTGGTGCAATTTCTTGTGAAAATTCCGTGTGAACACTTATCTTTTTTCTAATTTCCTCTTTGAATGCTTCGATAAGGGTATTAAAACCTTCATGATCCAAGCCGTTGAGAGTGCCTTTACCAATAATTTGACGCTTTTGTTCCAGATTAGTCAAAATGGTCTCAATATTGAAATTGCTTCCAAGCTCTTCACTGATTTCTTCAAACAATGTTTTATAATTTTCATTCTCTTGAGACAAAACTTCAACAACATTGTTTGTTAATGGACCGATTGCTGGTACCGTTAAGGAATGTTCATTTTTTTTCGCCATTGAAGTTCCTGCTCCAAATAAAAAGCCTATACGTTTTTTATCTGAAATCAGTATTTGCTGAAGTCCTCTTATATACTCTGATGGGTCATGTGTTACTGGCATGCGGTCTCCTTGCTTAAAATCACAGTTCTATCACTCTCTCAAACATCTCTTTAATCTCCGTTTCATGAGAGATCAGAAATATCTGTCGATACGATTCGCTGATCATGTGAAACGCTTCCATGATCTGGATGTGCCGTTCTTTGTCTGCAATATCTGAATGGTAAAAAATTAATCAGCATCTGATGAAAGTGACTCAATCATAGACTCAGGCAGTAATTCAATTTCCATTTCTGCTTCATCAAAATCCTGAAATTCTATTTTAGAATCTTTCAGTGTCTTTGAGGTTCGTGCTCCAAGCCGTTTCAATTTTTCAACACGGCCCATCAAATTACCAGAGCCCTCTGTCAGTTGTTTATGTGCACTATCATATGTGCTTGTCACTGTTTGCAATTGTTTGCCTATCTTTCCGAAACTATCTGAAAAGCCAACCATTTTGTCATACAGCTTTCCTGCTTCGTCAAAAAGTTGTGATGCGAGTGTATTGGATTGCTCACTTTGCCAGTAAAGGTATATGGTTCTGAGAGAAACAGTTAATGTGGAAGGGTTGACTATTGCAATATGTTTTTTGAGCGCGTATTCATATAGTTGTGGATCTTGCTGTACGGCCATGGCAAAAGCACCTTCAATAGGAACGAACATAAAGACGTATTGCAATGTTCCTACTTTGTAATGAGCATAATCTTTGCTATCAAGTGTGTCTATATGGTTTTTAAATGAAGTAACGATTCCATTGGTTGCCAATAGCCGTTCTTCATCTGTTTCCGCATGTATATAGTTGTTATAATCATTGAGTGAGACTTTCGAGTCGATAATGATGGTTCGCTCTTGCGGTAGCTTTATGATCACGTCAGGGCGTTTAGTATTTCCTTCCTCATCTTTATAGCTTTCTTGTGTTTCATAGTGTACACCTTTGCGTAAACCGGAATATTCAAGTACGCTTTCAAGTATCATCTCTCCCCAGCTGCCTTGCATCTGTTTCTTGCCTTTAAGCGCTTTTGTAAGGCTTTCGGCTTCCTTACTGATATTCATACCTGCCTTGGTAACTTGCTCTATTTCTTTGGAAAGCTCGGCAAACTTTTTGGTACTGTTTTCCTGAGAGTCTTCGACCTTTTTCTTGAATGTATCAAGATTCTCTTTGAAAGGTTTTAGTAAGCCATCAAGTGATTTCATCGAAGTTTCATCGAATTTTTTGAGTTTACTATCAAGGTTTTGCTGCATGATTTCGTTGAGTTTTAGCTCAAGCTTTTTACTCTGTTCTTCAAAATCTTTTTTGAGTTTTTCGTTATTTTCTTGTTGAGCAGAAAGTTCTGCCTGAAATTTAGATTTTTCTGCTTTAAGATCGCTATTGTTTTCCTGCAAGGTTTCTACTTTTCCTTGAGCTAAAGTAAGATCATCTTTCAAGAGTTTCATTGATTGAAGTAACTCATTTTTACTTTCATTTAGGGCGTTTAAATCAGCTTGTAATACTGATTTTTGACTGGTTAAAGTGGTATTTTCTTCAAGTAAATTATCTATTTTCTTCTGAGCTGTTTTTAAGTCATCTTTGTGTGTATTAATCTCATTTTGCAAATCGCTATTTTTGCTGTTAAAGCGTTCAGTATCTTTTTGAAAACCAAGAGTTAACTGTTGTAATTCATGCTCTTTTTTATCAATATTGCTATTGGCTTGTTGCAACTGACTTTTTAGCGCTTCGATCGATTTATTTAACTCATTTTTTTCACTTTCGAGTTTAACAACTTGATTTTCCTTATCTGCTAGTTTTTTTGAAAGTTCAATTCGATCTTTTTCATTTTCAGCTATAGTCACATCTTTTTGAGATAAATAAGTTTTTTGTGTATCTATCGATCGTACAAAATCATTTTTTTCAATCTCTAAATTTTCTATTCTCTGCGTTAATAAAGGAACTTGAGCAGCTAAATCACGTTTTTGACTCAGTTCATTTTGTAGAGTTGCATCAGGTGAGCTTTGAATGCTTTTTCGCATCCAAATAACAGAGCCTATGATGACTATCGATAATACGATAACAGCGATGATAATTTCAAATTGCATATGTATCCTTTTTAAGTGTCAATACAGAAATATTATGACTTAGAAGTGGGTCAATATTAAAGTTCATGGAGCAAATTTTTCAGTGCGAATACCGGATTCATTGACGATCTCAAGATCGTTAAATCCCAGATGGGTGTCGGAGAAATGGAGAATCGTCAATGGTAGCCTTTACACTCTCAAATATGTTCAATAGGGTAATACCTCTTTGCTTAATATCACCATATTTAGTTATTTTTAGAGAATATTATGACATTTCAAGTGCATCGTAAAACACCTCAAACATAATTTCATCCACTGTATCCATCACCAAAGCGACCCTTCTCCCCAATTTTGTGTAGGTATCGAGCAGATAGACTTGATCACCGTGATGCGAATAGAGTGATGAAGTCATCTTGGATAGTCCCATTGCCTGATGAGATGAGCGTGAACGTTGTGCTTGTGCTCTTGCGGCGGTAGAGGAGAAATTTACATACATCGTTGAGCCTTTATCGAACGAGATCGATCGCTATTGATTTAAGCGATTGTGAAAATGTTTTAACTGAGTGTTTCTCATACATTTTTGCCCTTACCCAGATTGCCGCCATTGTACTGATGATCATTGATTCCATTGTCTGTCCCTTTTAGCGTTAAGTTTGATTGCAGTATGATGCAACATCGATTGGACAACATAGTGTCCGTTAAAGGAAAACGATGGGACAAATTCACGACTACGATAAGATCCTTACTCGATTGACTATTATCCTCCAACGTCTGTATGAGGGAGAGGTAGTATCAGTGCAGGATCTAGCCGCTGAATTCAACGTCTCGACTAAAACCATCCAACGTGATTTCAACCAACGTCTGATCCGCTTTCCGATAGAGAAACAGGGGAGTAAATGGAAGATGCAAGGGGGACATTCGCTCACCAAAGAGCGAACCCCCGAAGAGGCACTAGTACTGGAGATGTTGGGCAATATCGCTGAGGGGATCGGATCAGAGTTTGGGGTAAAAGCCAAATCACTCTTCTCCAAACTTCAAAACAACACCAAAAATCCCATTTACTCGAAAACCATTATCGAAGATATCTCCGATAAACTGGGACATTTCCATATCATTGAACAAGCCATCATGGAGAACAAGATGGTACGGTTCAACTACAACAATAAGCTCCGTCATGTCCATCCCTATAAGATCGTATCCTTTGAAGGATATTGGTATCTCTATGGTGAAGAGTTCATAGAGAGCAAACTAAAGACCTATTATTTCAAAGGGATCGATCATCTGGAGATCACCACAGAGAGATTCATTTCCAACGATGCCACCTATCGGATATTAGAGCGTGCTATCAACGCATGGTTCGAACCCGACAAGGAACCTTTCACCGTTGCTCTCAAAGCCTCACCCGATATTGCCAAATACTTCCATCGCCGACCTTTCGCCAGTACCCAGCGTATACTTAAAACCTTTGAGGATGGAAGCATGGAGATCGAAGTGCTTGCGACCTCTGAACGTGAGATCATGCAAGAGGTGAAAAAGTGGATGCCTGATCTTATTGTCACTTCTCCAAAGGCACTAGCACTCAAAGCCAAAGGGATTGCCGATAGTTTTTTAAATCGTCAAATCGAAGAGTTGATCGGGTAAACGGACACGACGGTGTCCAACCACCTCTTTACACTGTCATCATCAAAATGTTAAGGATGACAGATGAACTTCAAAACCGCTAAAGCACAAACTTCATGGATGAATAGAGTAAAAAGCTCAATGACGCAATAGGCGTTTTGTGCATTTTGAGGCACTCGCAGCCAATAATAATGGGATCCTTAACAAAGGAAGCTATAATACAAGTAATTAATATATATGGAAATAGGTTAGCATGGGCGAAGAGCAAAAGAAACTATTAGAACAACAACTTTGGAATATTGCAAACACTTTACGGGGTAAGATGGATGCGGATGAGTTCCGTGACTATATCCTCGGATTTATCTTTTACAAATACCTCTCTGAAAAGATGGAAGACTACGCCGATGACATTCTCAAAGAGGATGAAATAACTTATCTATCCATCGATGAAAATTCTACTGATGGTCAAGAATATCTCGAAGCTATCCGTGAAGAAGCCATTGAAAAACTGGGGTATTTCCTAAAACCTTCCGAACTCTTCACCCAAGTCGCCAAACGAGGGAATGGAGACAAAAACAACTTCATCCTCGAAGACCTGACTAAAATCCTTCGAAGTATCGAGTCCTCCACTATGGGGCATGATAGTGAGGACGATTTCGTTCATCTGTTTGAAGATTTAGATTTGACCTCGACCAAGCTCGGTAAAACCGAAGAGGCAAAAAATACTCTCATCGCCAAAGTCCTTTTTCACCTCGACCAAATCAACTTTGAGCTTAAAAACCACGACCGTGACGTCCTCGGTGATGCGTATGAATATCTCATCGCTCAGTTCGCCGCAGGGGCAGGGAAAAAAGCGGGAGAGTTCTATACTCCGCAACAAGTCTCGAAAGTCCTCGCTAAAATCGTCACCAACGGCAAAAGTAAGCTCAAATCAGTCTATGACCCGACGTGTGGCTCGGGTTCATTGCTGTTACGTGTCGCCAAAGAGGTTCAGGATGTCAGCAACTTCTACGGTCAGGAACTCAACCGCACCACCTACAACCTCGCCCGTATGAACATGATTATGCACGATGTCCATTATCGTAAATTCGACATCAAGCAAGAAGACACGTTAGAACACCCTCAACACATCGATGAGCGGTTCGAAGCGATTGTCGCCAATCCTCCGTTCTCTGCTAACTGGTCGGCGAATCCTCTGCATATGAGTGATGACAGATTCAGTCAATACGGTGTTCTTGCACCATCGAGCAAAGCCGATTTCGCTTTTGTTCAACACATGATTCATCATTTGGACGAGAACGGAACGATGGCGATTGTCTTGCCTCACGGGGTATTGTTCCGTGGCTCATCTGAGGGGACGATTAGAAAATACCTAATCGAGAACAAAAATTACCTCGATGCGGTTATCGGACTCCCTGCCAATGTCTTTTACGGCACCTCAATACCTACGTGTATCTTGGTATTCAAAAAATGCCGTGAGGACAGTGAACACGTCCTCTTTATCGATGCGTCCAATGAGTTCGAAAAAGTCAAAAATCAAAACCTCCTTACCGATGAGAATGTCGAGAAGATTGTCACCACCTACAAAAACCGAAGCGAAATCGAGAAATACTCCCACCTTGCACCGCTTTCCGAAATCGCAGAAAATGACTACAACCTCAATATCCCCCGTTATGTCGATACGTTTGAGGAAGAGGAGGCTATCGATTTGGATGCGGTTGCCCGTGAGCTTCGGGACATCGATACACAGATGAAAACGACCGATGCGACGATAGCGGCGTTTTGTGTTGAACTCGGTATTTCGGCACCGTTCTAAGGGATGAAGATGAACAGAATGCCAAAATTACGATTTAAAGAGTATAGTGGGGAGTGGGAAGAACATGAATTAGGGGATATTGCGAAATTTTCCAAAGGAAAAGGTATAGCGAAGTTCGATATTCATGAAGATGGTGCAATAGAGTGTATCCGATATGGTGAATTATATACACACTACAACGAAACTATTAACAATATCGTTTCAAGAACTAATCTAAATTCAAAAGAGTTAGTTTTAAGTCAATACAATGACATTATTATCCCAGCTTCTGGAGAATCACAGATTGATATTGCAACAGCTTCATGTGTTTTAAAAGATGGTGTTGCTCTTGGTGGCGATTTAAACATAATTAAAACGAAACAGAATGGTGTATTTTTATCGTATTATTTAAACAATAAAAAGAAACTTGATATCGCAAAGTTAGCGCAGGGAATTTCTGTTGTACATTTGTATTCTTCACAGCTCAGAACACTGACGTTAAATTTGCCAAATGATGACGAACAACAAAAAATCGCCTCTTTCCTCTCCGCCGTCGATTCGAAAATCGACCGCCTCACCCGTAAAAAAGAACTCCTCGAACAGTATAAAAAAGGGGTAATGCAGAAGATTTTTTCGCAAGAGCTACGCTTCAAGGCTGACGATGGAAGCGAGTTTTCTGAATGGGAAGAGAAGAATGGAAATCTTCTGTTCGAGAGCATTTCAAATAAAGACCATAACTCAGATTTGCCAATTCTTGCGATTACCCAAGAACACGGTGCAATTCCAAGAGATATGATTGATTATCAAGTTTCTGTAACCGATAAGAGTGTTGAAACCTATAAAATTGTAGAGATCGGCGATTTCGTCATAAGCCTTCGTTCGTTTCAAGGAGGTATCGAATACTCAAATTATAAAGGTATTTGCAGCCCTGCATATGTCATTCTCCGTAAGCGTATAGAGCTTAATAACCAATTTTACAAACACTACTTTAAAACAGAGAAATACATCAAATTGATGAATAAAAATATTGAAGGTATTCGGGATGGTAAGATGATTAGCTACAAGCAGTTCTCAGATATTTTATTACCTTTGCCATCTCATGAAGAACAAACCAAAATTGCCAATTTCCTCTCCGCTATCGATACCAAAATTGACCTCGTAGCGAAACAGCTTGACGAAGTCAAAAACTTCAAAAAAGGTCTGCTTCAGCAGATGTTTGTGTGAAAAAATGCTCTTAATGGATGGAAACATGACAAACATCGTAAATGACGTTCATTCGTTCGTCAATGAGAGCAAATTTTGGTTTCCTTTGTTACATTCACTTCTATCGGCATTGATATTTTGGATTGTCTTTTCTGTATATCCTCAGCAAAAACGTAAAAATCAGATTCGTCCTATTGTTGAATATGATTTATACTGTATTCAAAATGCTCTTTTTTCAATTTTTGATTTACTTTTTCGAAGTAGTATGCACAGCCCGTCTCAGTTCCAATCAGAAATTCGAAGTGGAAAACTGGACAAAAAAGATTTTTATATCGCTTTACAAAATAAGTGTATGAATGCAACTTATCTGTATCCAGATCAAATTAAAAATTCCTATTTAATAATCGGAGAAGAGTTGTTGTTACGATATGAGAGTATCTATAAACTCATAGACAAAGTGACAAATTACAACGAATATGCGAATACCGATGAACTGCTTTTGCTTGAACAAATTCGGACTAATCTAAAAATGTATGAATTAAATGAAAAGAGAATATCAAGTAGCTCAATAACTATCGTTAATGGTCAAAAGTTGCAGGCAGTTGTTTCGAATTTAGGATACATGCATCAGTCCATGCATGATTTATATAAGTTGTATATGGAATTGCAAAAAATAATCTTTTTAGAATCAAAATATCAGAATAGAGATTTGTTGATACACAAAGTCCAATTTTTATATTACAGTAGCCAATACAACAAATGCCAAAAAACTATAAAAAAATGGATGACTAATTATCCTGATACCGAATCACTTTTATCCTATTACAGCCTCTTATGTGATTTCAAGCTCAGAAAGAACAATTATGACAAGGTGAAAAGTGTTTTAGAAAAAAAATACTATAACGGTTCCCTTGTATCATCAAGAGACTTATTGAAAGAATTGGTAGAAGATGAAACTGTACGCTCGATAATGGAATCTTTGTACCCCAAAGAAGAGATTGATTCGATGCATCAAGTGATGCTGAAAGAGGATATTCAAAAAAAAGCTTTTTTAGACACGAATAACGCAATCGCAGATTTCTTTGAAGAACGGGATACTCGCTTTAAAAATATTCGACAGCAGGAAAATAGATGAGCACCCAATCCGAAGCCATCCTCGAAGACAATCTCCTCAAACAACTTGTCTCGTTAGGCTATGAAAAAGTCCTCATCCGTGATGAGTCAGAGCTTCTCGCCAATCTCAAAAAACAATTAGAGCGGCACAATAAAACGACCCTCGATGAGGTCGAGTTCGCCCGTATCCTCAACCACCTGAACAAGGGAAATGTCTTCGAGAAAGCGAAAATCCTCCGTGACAAATACGCCCTTACACGCGCGGACGGCACGACCAAATACATCGAATTTATCGACACCGAACATTGGTGCCAAAACCTCTTTCAGGTGACTCACCAAGTCACCATCGAGGGGAGCTACAAAAACCGCTACGATGTGACGATTCTCATCAACGGTTTGCCATTGGTGCAAATCGAGCTCAAACGCAGAGGACTGGAACTCAAAGAGGCGTTTAACCAAATCAACCGCTATCAGCGTCACTCCTACGGTGCCAACAGTGCACTATTCCACTATGTCCAAATCTTTGTCATCTCCAATGGAGTGAACACTAAATACTACGCCAACAACCGTAAGCAGTCGTTCAAGCAGACGTTCTTTTGGGCAGATCGTGAGAACAGCAATATCACGAACCTCAATGAGTTCACCGATGTCTTTTTGGAACCGTGTCATATCTCGAAAATGATTTGTAAATACGTGGTATTGGCAGAAGTGACGAAGACGCTGATGATTCTGCGCCCGTATCAATACCATGCAACCGAAGCGATTATCGAAAGAGTCGTCAATACCAATAAGAACGGTTATATTTGGCACACGACAGGTTCAGGAAAAACCCTCACATCGTTCAAGACCGCTCAAATCCTGATGAAACTCCCCAATGTCCACAAAGTCGTCTTCGTGGTAGATAGAAAAGACCTCGACTACCAAACCACCAAAGAGTTCAATAGTTTTTCTCAGGGGAGTGTGGACGGCACCGATAACACCGCTTCGCTCGTCAAACAGTTTAATGACGATACTCGTCTAATTGTCACCACCATCCAAAAGCTCAACACCGCTATCAACAAGCAACGCTATTTGGAAAAGATGGAAAATTTACGGGATAAACACATCGTCTTTATCTTCGATGAGTGTCACCGCAGCCAATTTGGGGAAACCCATCTGAACATCACGAAGTTTTTCAATAACTATCAGATGATAGGATTCACGGGAACGCCGATATTTGCGGATAACGCTACGGGGAACAAATTCGGCAAGCGCACCACCAAAGAGCTATTCGATGAGTGTCTGCATAAATACGTCATCACCGATGCGATAGCGGATGATAACGTTCTCAAATTCTCGGTCGAGTATGTAGGGCGCTACAAAGAGCGTGAGGGTAGCCAAAACAACCTCGATATCGAAGTCGAAGACATTGATACCAAAGAACTTCTCGAATCGCCTGAGCGGTTAGAAAAGATAACTGAATATATCATCGCTAATCACGGTCGAAAAACTCATTCCAAAGAGTTCACGGCAATGATGTGCGTCAGTAGTGTCGATGTATTAACCAAATACTACGACCTCTTTCAATCGAAGCAGCACGGATTGAAAATAGCTACGATATTCTCTTACAGTACCAACGAGGATGATAAAGACGCTAACGGTTTGGATGCACTCGATGAAAGTGACGGGGCGCACGTCGATGAAGAACACATCAACAAGCACAGCCGTGACAAGCTTGAAGAGTATATCGGTCATTACAACACGATGTTCGGTACCAATTTCACGACCAGAGATACCCAAAGTTTTTATAATTACTACAACGATATTTCCAAACGGGTGAAGCTCAAAGAGATTGATATTCTCCTCGTGGTCAATATGTTCCTCACGGGTTTCGACTCAAAAACGCTCAATACCCTCTATGTGGACAAGAACCTCAAATACCACGGATTGATTCAGGCGTTCTCACGAACCAACCGTATTCTCAACGAGCAAAAATCCCAAGGGAATATCCTCTGTTTCCGCAACTTGAAAAAAGCGACTGATGATGCCATCGCTTTGTTCTCGAACAAAAATGCCAAAGAGATTATTTTGATGAAGTCGTATGAGGAGTATGTCGAGAAATTTGTCGAAGCCCTCAAAAAGCTCAAAGAGATTGCGCCGACCATCGACAGCGTAAATGATCTCTACGATGAAGAGTCCAAACTCGAATTCGTCAAAGCGTTTAGGGAACTTATGCGGATTAAAAACATCCTCGGAAGTTTTGCTGATTTCAGCTTCGCAGATTTGGGAATTGTCGAACAGGAGTTTGAAGACTACAAGAGCAAATACCTCGATATCCACGATACTATCGGCAAAGGGGAAGGGAAAGAAAAAGTCTCCATCCTCGAAGATGTGGACTTTGAACTCGAACTCATCCACAAAGATGAAATCAACGTCATCTATATCCTCAAACTCTTGGCACAGCTTAAAGATGCCAACGAGACGGAGCACCAAAAACAGCGTCAGAATATCGTTAATATCATCAACGGCAATGCACAGCTTAGAAGCAAACGAGAACTTATTGAGCGGTTTATCGATGGTCACCTGATGAGCCTCGAAGATGTCGATACCGTGGATGATGCGTTTGAGAAGTTTTGGGATGAAGAGAAAATCAAAGCGTTTGATGCTCTATGCGAAGAAGAAAACCTAAACAAAGAAGAGGTTAAAAAGGTGGTCGATACCTACCTCTATGACGAGCGACAGCCTCTGAGTGACGATATCGCCAACACGCTCAACGTCAAGCCAAAACTCTTGGAACGCCGAAAAGTGGTGCCGAGGGTTTTGGATAAAATAATGGGGTTTGTTGAGAAGTTTTATGATCGCTAACTGATTACATACTTTCCCAATTCGGAATGTTTATACGAAAAGACTCAATATAAATATGATATTTTTTGAGTTCACCATAATCGTTCGCTACAGATAACGTAGCCAGTACAAATAAGACTTTTCTAATTCTTCTTTGCTTTCGGGAAAAATATTTGTTATTTTCAGAATTGTCGTTAAGGCTTTTCCCAATGGGGGATATTGAGGCGGAGAGATTCAACATAAATGAAGCTTTTTTCAAGTTCTCCAAGATTGTTATCGTTAAACAATATGTCCATGACAAATGTTACTTTTTCTACTTCTTCAAGGATCTCTTCTTTTTTTTCAGGGAAGAGTTTGGCTTTTTCCAAATCAACCATAATGTCGTCAACCGATTTTTTTAATCTGTTCATCATTTCTTGAACTTCTGGCACAATGTATCTGTCTTGCATGATATGTCCTTTTTTACTCAATCATAGTGTTTGTATGAGACTCTATAGAAAAATATGGCAATTTGTAAAGAGCAGGTATAAACTCTTTAATGATTCATTAAATAGAGTATTAACCAAAACATTAAATTTCTAATGACATTTTTTTGTTGAGCAGTTTGCCTAATTTAATCGGAGTATACTCAATTGCTTCGACACTCGCATTAATACAAAACTTCTCATTAAGTTGCATCGAATGGATATGACCGTGGATATTGATATCACAGTGCTCTCTGTAAAATACGTTGGATAGATAGCGCCAATGGGTATCATCAAAGCCATCGCTCACGATCGGATAGTGACTGAATAGAATCCGGACTTCATCCACATCGGCGATATGATAAGCCGGCTCTCCTTTGGCCGGAAAGTCGATCACTCCCGCGAAACCGTTATCAAGATACGTCTGTGCACTCTTGTCATGATTACCTCGAAGGAGGTATTTGATGCCGTTGAGTTTTGTAGCCCATGTGCGGACCGCTTCGCTCTTGAAAGCGAAGTCTCCAAGGTGTAAGACGATATCGTCTTTGCCTACGGTTTGATTCCACAGCTCTACCATCCGCTCATCAGGATGATCACCGAGAACGATTTTACGGTTTGGTTCGTATTCCAAGATGTTCGCATGGGCGAAGTGGGTATCGGCGATGATGAATGTTTCTTTATTAATTGTCATAAATTTGCTCTATCGGTATTCGGATAAATCTCAAGACGTTTGTCTTGCAAGCCATTTTTAATTGCTTCGTTACGATACCCGAGCTGATTGGCGACCATCCGCACGCCGTGTACTTCGACATCCTGATTGCTGTGGCTATGACCGTAAACCCATGTATGAGCTGTGGTCTTTTTGAGATACTTCTCTCCATGGAATGTAAAATAGCCGGTCGCTTTATCATTTCGATACATCTTATCTACATGTTCGGGATTGATAGATGGCATGACATGGGTAATCATTACGTCACACTGTTGATAGACCGCTTCGATTTTTGGTTTCTCGATATCCCAGAGTTCATCGAAGCGTTTGATGTTGGGCATATGGTGTGCATCGTTCATCGTATGCTTCCATAGGCTCTGAACGTGATCCAATCCATACTCGTAGTGGGGATTGAGATGATGCAGTACGTATTGCCCGTCATACCACGAATCACATCCTCCGAATCGAACGCCTTCAATCTCGACAACGTTACCGTCCAGACAATAAACTCCGTCAATCTCATTAAGTAGATCCCGCATCTCCTGAGCTCGTTTAAACGAGTCATTGTCATAGTGTGCCGCAATCTTGGAATTGATCAGATAATAGTCGTGATTCCCCAAGACACAGATGATATGTTCGAAGTAGAGTTTATGCAGCAGTTTGACGATCGTAATATTCTGATTGTTGTCATGCCCGAGGTCGCCAGCGACAATCAATACATCGGCTGGTTCCATTCTGTTTGGAGTAAAGATCGGATCGAAGAGTTTGCGTACCATTGCCTCGGTGACACCCGATGATGGGAAATGAGAATCAAAGTGCAGATCTGAGAGGATGGATACGGATAAAGGGCTCATGGTAAAAAGGTATTGTTCTCTTAGATTTATATAGTTCTGATGATTATAACATGTACAAAAAAATTGGAATGATTTCTATTGTATTTTGAAATTTTCTGATTGCTCGCTTTGTATAAATATATATACTCACTACAGACAAACAGATGGCTGTTCAGCAAATTCTTTTCTATTACATATAAGACATTATAAGTGACATGTCTTTATACATAGTAATTATTGGTATTATATAATATTAAAGTATAAAAAAAGGAAAAATACATAAAAAAATAGAATCTGATTTTTTTTTATTTTGACGAATTCCATTTTGCTAAGATGCTCTACAAGGATATCTAAATATCCATCTTATCAAATGAGGAGAAATCAAAATGAATGTTAGCTGTGCCCTTAGAGTGCGAAAATTACGCGGAAATGAAGTTAGTATTGCTATTGCCCATAATGCCAGAAAACAATCTGATGTTGGAACAATGGCATATCCAAAGACTTCAGATCCAAATCGAGTTTATTTGAATAGAGGTTACGCTGGTAAGAATTTTAATGATATAACCAATGAAAAAGATCTTCTAATCATTTTGCGTCAAGAATTTTTGCATGCAAAATCAAATGGATTGTTGCCCGTAAATGCAAGGTTTCCCAAAAAGAATGGTAAGTACAGAAAAAAGGATGGGACCTTACAGGAGATACCTACTTCTTTTATGCGGGAAATTATTCTGCAAATAGGAGGAGAAGGACAAGTTACATTAGATGATAAGGTCTATCTTGAAATCGCAAAGTTTTTTGCGAATCTACTTAAAAACTCGTTAGTGCACATCGATATACATCGTGATGAGACATCTGAGCATATGCACGTTTTAATGACACACTGGTCTTTTTCACTTAACAGGTTTCATAATTGGTTTGAAAAGACAAATAGTTTTCAGATACTACAAGATGAGACGAACAGATTTGTGAAAAAGCTTCTTGTACCATATGGTCTCAATGTCATTCCTCACAACGAAAAAGCAGTGACTGGGGATGTCCATATTCCGCACAAGCTGTACAAACGCTTTCTTGAACCGCTAAATCATGAAATCGAAAACAAAAAAAAGCAACTGGAAGATCTTGAAAATTCACTGTTCGAACGTAAAAAGATCGAAGAACAATTAAAAGAGATTTTGAACGAAAAGTTGATCATAAACAAGCAGAAATTGGATTCCAACCTCGCAAAGACACCTTTCAAGGATAGTTTATTGGCAGAGTATGCCAGAGAAATTCAAAAATTCAATATCGCCGCAGCCATTGCTTTTTTAGAAACAACTATAGAAAACGATCATGTTGAGAAGGAACTAAATAATGGTTATATACAAATCAAAAGATAAGGAGTCGATAGTGCTCAGCCTGGCAGCATATGCAAATATCGACATTCTGTATTTTACCGAAAAAATATTTTTCTATTTTTTTAAATATTCTAATTGAAAAGGAAGCTTATCATGCATGAAGATAGACTGATTCGATTACCGGAAGTAATGCGTTTAATTGGCATACAACGATCCACAGTGTGGGCTTGGGTGAAACAGGGAAGGCTACCGAAGCCACGAAAGCTTTCTCCAAAGCTATCAGTATGGCAATATTCAGAAATCGTGGCTTATATGAATGGTTCATGGACAGCACATGAATGATCAAATACGATGAATATATTCAGGTGTTTGCCGAATATGGTAGAATGACATAAATAAAAGGAGATCTGATGCGAAAAGATGAAGCACTTGATATTTTGAAGCAATTTAAAATGAATTTTGCAGATAAATTCGGTATTGTTCGCATTGGTTTATTTGGTTCGACCGTTCGAAATGAAGCAAAGAATGATAGTGACATAGATGTGGTAGTTGAAACAAAAACTCCTGATATGTTTGCTATCGTTCATGCTAAACAGGCATTGGAAAATCTTTTTCATTCGAACGTAGATGTCATCAGATATCGAGAAAAGATGAATCCATATTTAAAACAAAATATTGAGAAAGAGGCTGTATTTGTCTAAACAAGAACAGGTTCAGATCATTTTACAGCAGATCAATGAAGCATTGCAAACCATTCTAAAACGTTTTGAACCTGTAAAAAATGTTGATTATTTCACTGATTCCCCAGAAGGGAAAGAAAAACTCGATGGTATCTGCATGCAGTTGATAGCGATCGGTGAAAGTCTCAAAAAAATCGACAAGCTTACCGATAAAAAATTGCTTCAAGAATATTCAGACATTGATTGGACGGGTGCAAAAGGAGTGCGGGATATTATTTCGCATCATTATTTTGATATCGATGCGGAAGAGATCTATTGGATTTGTGAACAACAAATCGGTCCGATGCAGCTAACTGTTGAAAAAATGATTGAAAATTTAAATAAAGATGTTCAATAAGTTCCTTATTTTTTATGGATTTTTTGTATTAAAAGAGGCTTTTTTGGACGGACTCACAATGCCCCTAAAATAAACTATGGGCAAATATAGGGATAGTTTTAGGGATATAAATTAATAAAAATATTGATAAAAAACCTGAACTATGGCCTTTTCGAGTCCGCCCACTGGTACCACTCCTTTTAAAAAATCCATAACAAATTATTGATAGAATATCACCATAACAAGAACGTATGCACCGAATTTGGAAAAACAATTTTTGTTCTTCTGCAACTTTTGCATTTTTCGGCCAATCAACGACAAGGTTTATGAATTGAGTATCTATGCATTGCAATCCCCGGCAGGCGGTTTTTTGGATGAAGATTTAAGGCAGTTCAACAAAACTTTCGACGACTGGTGCGTGCAGTTTGATAATTACGACGATGCGGTACTGATCGCGAGCACCCTTGATAAAGCCCTGTATGCCGAGGTTGTGGAGATCACTCCGCTGAGCTATCCGAAATATTTTTTCCACAATTTGCAGGGGATCATCCATGCGACGCGGGAAGTGGACGGAAACATCGTCTGCATCGTCGAACCCTATACCGGCTCTTACTTTCGCATCGCGGTATGCAATTTGAAGACGAAAAGCGTGAAATTGACCCCTTCGCGTTACAAAAGCACGATGAGCGTCGAAGGGGCGTTTGCGAATTTTAAAAGCAAAGAGAGTGAGGATTATGCATAGCCAAAGGCAAATTTCCTAAAAACAGACGCTTTTTTATCCATAGTTTACGTTTTTTATGGAATCATAGGGCTTTTAAACACTATGAAAAATGAATAATCCTTTAGAAAGTTGTCTTATTTGATGTATCGATATTTCGCCCTAATATGTTTTTTCCTCGCTTTTTCTTTGAATGCCCAAATCAATAATGACGAACTCGACAAACTCAACGTCGAAGCCTTGCTGGTTAAAGACTTGAACGCCAATGCCATGGTCTATTCCAAAGAAGCATACAAAGAAGTCAAACCCGCCAGTCTGACCAAGATCATGACCGCCATGCTGGCGATTGAGCAGGGGTATCTGTACCGTCCTGTCGTCATCACTGCCGAAATGATTCGAGTGGAACCGACAAAAGCGGGATACAAAGAAGGGGATATCGTCATCCTTGAGGATTTGATCAAAGCGGCCATGATCGAATCGGACAATGACGCGGCAATGGCAATCGCCATCGCCGTCGGCGGAAATGTCACTACGTTTGTCGAGATGATGAACGCAAAAGCGCGGCAGATCGGGATGAGCAATACGCTCTTCACCAACCCGTGCGGCTATGATATCGGCAATCATCACTCTACGCCGATAGACCTGCTTCAGCTGGCTGAATACGCGATCAAAAACCCTTATTTCAACGATATTACCCGACTCAATCAGCATGCGTATAATGAAATTTTATCGGGTAGAAAATTTGTGGCTAAAACCCATAACCATCTTTTGAATCGGTATGAGTATGCCGTAGGTGTGAAAACAGGATATACGTCCAAAGCCGGCCCTTGCCTGATCGCCCGCGCGAAAAAAGAAGGAAAGGACTGTCTCATTATTATGCTTAACTCGAAAGAAAACCGCTGGACAGTCGCCCGGCAGATCTTCGAACAAGTCTTTTTGCAGCCGATCGATACCTTTTCAGATAAGGTATAGACCTTTATTCCACGCATCCAAACGTGATGTTTGTAATGCGGTATTCCTTGTAGCCTCTACTGCGGATTCGAAAGAATCGTTTGAGTAAACGGATCATCATGCGTACCTTTCATCCAAAGAGTATTCTCCAGGATCGTTAACAGCACTTGCTCATGAATGAAAGTGAGCGTTTCACGGATCACTTCGCCGGAATGAATTTGGAAAACAAGAACAGTATGCCGACACTCGCATGAGAGTTTTATAAGCATTCGATCGCGCTTTTTCTTCTTCAGTTTTCTTTTGGACTAAAGGGGCGTCGGCTAGAGGAAAGGCAACGCACGGTAGAGCTTGAGTCCGATCGATTTTTTAAGAGAGAGCGCGAGGGGATTTCGTTTGGTCATCGCAAACAGCGTCG
>NZ_JQGL01000122.1 GCF_000747095.1 Sulfuricurvum sp. MLSB | reverse complement strand
CCTAACCCTAAACCCTAACCCTAACTCTAGGTCGGGGGCCCGGGTCGGGAACCTCTAACCCTAGGTCCCGATCGTAACTCTAGCAAAAAAATCGCTATTGGCGTACCCTTAGTCCTCCTTCGCCACTGAAAAAACCTTAGCGATTTACTAACCCTAGGTCATTTCGATCTTAACACTAACCATAATTTTTTTTTTTGCTTCGCCAACCCTACCAACATGTTCCCCTTTATGAGAGCTTTCCAACGACCCCAAATATGTCTATATACGACCCCTTAGAACTTATACTACAATGGTTTTGAGTTACTACCCATTCCAATTATAAAATTTTCTCAAAACTCGTCCATCGCCTATCTAGGTCAGAGCGATCTCCTGGTCCAACTAGATCATTTGGAGCTATTAAATTTTATACGTAGATACATGAGAACATGGGCTTTAACCTCACGGAGGCGGTTTGTAAAAATATGGGCTATTTAGAGTTACGAACAAAATTACTTTAGGGTAGAAAATCAGTGAAAAAGGTTAGTAAAATCGTTATAACTCTACAATGAAATCAGTTCAACGAGAGATATTTTGGTAGATGATAGTACTCGTAGAGAGCTATCGATTGGTGTAAAAATTGTGTGAGTAGGTGAATTTCTGTCAAAGTTAGGCTTAAAATTAAAAAAAATCGTCGCATTTTTTGTGTTTTTAGTAAAAACGCTGTAACTTTACAATGAAATCAAGTTAGCACTAGATATTTGGGCATATGATAGTATAGATCAAGGGCTATCGATTGACGTAAAAATTTTGCGATAAAATGAGATTCCATCAAAATTAGGCTGAAAATGAGTGCCCCCCGCTCGAACCTTCGCAAAGTCATTTTTCAAAATCTAACTTCTTATCTATACCACGAAACATATGACTTCTGGAGCTCGTTAGATAGCTAAGGATCTGCAAAAGACTTCTGGATAGTTTTCATCGCTACAACTTTTTTTGTTTCAGTACAGGTCGAGTTACAATCGTCTTGGCTGAAAAAAAAAGTTTGTAACTCGTCCTGTACTGAAGTAAAAAAAGTTGTAGCGATAAAAACTATACAGCAGTCTCGTACAGATCCTTAGCTATCGAACGAGCTCCAGAAGTCATATATTTCGTGGTATAGATAAGAAGTTAGACTTCGAAATTTGGGTACCCAGACCAAAACGATATAGCGGCCCAATAAAATCATTTGAAGTGATGAAACTTTCCAGAAAGGTTCCTGAGACGTATTAGCATCTTTCTGAAAAGGTTTCATCGCTTCGCATGATTTTCTTGGGCCACACAATCGTTTTGGTTTACATGGACTTACTGTAACTCGTCCTGTACTGAAACAAAAAAAGTTGTAGCGATAAAAACTATACAGCAGTCTCGTACAGATCCTTAGCTATCGAACGAGCTCCAGAAGTCATATATTTCGTGGTATACATGAGGAGTTAGCCGTGAAATTTGACCAAAGCTACTGTTTGGCCCAATAAAATCACTCAATGAGATGAAACTTTCCAGAAAGGTTCCTAACACGTATAAGCATCTTTCTGAAAAGGTTTCATCGCTTCGCATGATTTTCTTGGGCCGCTAAATCGTTTTGGTTGGAAAAAAAGTGTTGCAACTCGTCCTGTACTGAAGTAAAAAAAGTTGTAGCGATAAAACCTATCCAGGAGTCTTGTACAGATCCTTAGCTATCGAACGAGCTCCAGAAGTCATAT
>NZ_JQGL01000121.1 GCF_000747095.1 Sulfuricurvum sp. MLSB | reverse complement strand
AATGTATTTACCCATTGTTTTTCCTTGAGTTGCGAATGTTTATGAGGACATTATAACGCCCCAATCTTTAAAATGTCTTATTACATAATGATCACATTTTTTCTCAGAAATCCTATCAAATTCCTTAAGGAAAATTTCGAGATAATCGCTAATACTTAATTTTAAAAAAGGCGACCATTACGGCATGAAACGGATCGGCCAACTCGGTTTAATTGTCCTGGGATCGTTGCTGATGGCTGCGGAACCTATCGTACCGATTCCCCGCAGCGTCCCGCACGATGCGTCAAAAGCTTCGCTCGGCGAAAAGCTCTTTTTCGATCCGATCCTCTCCAAAGACCACAGCGTTGCCTGCGTTTCGTGTCATGATATCTTTTCGAGCGGCGCCGACGGGAAAAAGTTCTCGACGGGTATCCGAAACCTGAAAGGGAGAATGAACGCTCCCACCGTCTTTAATTCCGTATTCAATTTCGCCCAATTCTGGAACGGAAGAGCCAAAACGCTCAACGAGCAGGCCCTGGGGCCGATTCACAATCCCGTCGAAATGGCACTGCCTCTGCCCGAAGCGGCCAGACGGCTGCAAGCACATCCGTATTACAGCAAAGCATTCGCCGCTCTCACAGGGCATCCTGCAGTAAGCCCCAAAGATATTGCCGATATGATTGCCGAATACGAAAAGACGCTCATCACCCCGAACGGAAAATTCGACCGTTACCTCCGTAACGAAGCGCCGCTTTCTGCGCTCGAAACACAGGGATATCTGTTATTTAAAACTCTCGGATGCGTCGCCTGCCACAACGGCGTCAACGTCGGCGGAAACTCTTTCCAGAAAATGGGGGCCATCGTTTCGATACCGTACAATCCCAAAACCGACGACCGCTACGCCCTGACCAAACGTCCCATCGACAAAAACGTATTCAAAGTGCCGACATTGCGCAATATTGCCCAGACGGCCCCTTATTTCCATGACGGAAGCGCTGCAACGCTTAGCGAAGCCATCGCACGGATGTCTTATCACAATCTGGGTTTGACTCTCTCCCCTAAGGAGATCCGTCAGCTCGTTGCTTTTTTAAATACCCTAAGCGGGGAACTTCCGCAGCCTAAAGGCGCGCATCGATGAAACTCTCCGTCAAACTGATCCTGACGATCATACTTGGGCTCAGCGCTCTGAGCGCACTTTTTTTGTTCAAATCGTTTTCCAACGACTATTTCGTCCATCGCAACGCCGTCGAACTGGCATTTAAAGAGATCGAAACGGCGCACAAACAGCTCGATTACCAAATACTGCACAATACTTTTTTTCTGTACACAAACCAAGATGACGTGAACCACAAAATCACCCTCATTACCCATCGGGTTCAATCCCTTCTGCATAACAAGCACATCGTAAACGGTCATCCAGAAACCCTGAAAATGATTCAAAAACATGCCGCTGCGTTCGACATCAAAGTGCAGGCCATCTACGATTTCCAAACCGCCAATACCGTCATCAAAAACTCCACTGCCGCTATTTTGGCACTGCAGCACCGCTTGTTCGCCCTCAATGCCGCCGATTCCAAAGAACAAGAGCTCTTTAGGGAAATCAGCCGTATCAGCGGTACGATTTTGCTTGCCAAAAACGGGATGGACAGCCAGCTGATCGCATCGCTTCATTCCTCGATCGATTCCCTCGCGCACGAACGGCTGCGCGATTCCACAAAAAACGATCTGCTGCAGCGGGCAATTGCGCATTTTCGAGTCATTGAGGAATATTTTCCCCGTTATGTCAGCCATCTCGCGCAAATCAACAATCCGGATGTAATCCTCTCGCTTCAAAAAAGCAACCGGATGTTCCAAGCGGAATCCAATCGTGAACTGAGACTGATAACCTATTTTTCCTATCTGCTGGTTGCTCTTTTCATCATCAGCATCGGTGTGATAACTTTCTTTCTGATCCGAAGCGAAAAAGAGTCCCGGCGTGATCCTATGACCCGTTTGCGCAACCGCAAAGCGTATGAAGAGCGAATACGCCATACCTCCCATACGCTTTCGCTGATTCTGATCAACATCAATAAATTCAAGCATTACAACGATTTCTACGGCGTCGAAGCGGGAGACCGCCTTCTGATCGAAACGGCTCGGCGAATCAAAACGATGCGATTTCCGGGAAATTACGCAACTTATTACCGTCTTGGAGCCGATGATTTCGGGATACTGTTTGAAGAGAGCACCGAGTTCTCTCTCGAAGAAGCGGCCAAAAGCGTCCTGCGTCTTTTTCCCGAACAACCGATTGTGATCGACGGTGAAGTACGTACTCCCTCTCTAACTGTCGCCGCATCCAATATCGCTCCGCTTCTGGAAAATGCCGACATGGCCCTTAAAAGCAAACATCACAACAACCCTATTTTTTATCACGAAGGGCTTAATCTCCGTCAGATCATTGAAGACAACGTCACCAAAGCCAAAGAACTTCGCGAAGCGCTGAAAGAGGGGCGGATTATCCCCTATTTTCAACCGATCATCGACCTCTCGAATCGAAGGGTTGCCAAACACGAAGTGCTTGCGCGCGTCGTTATCGACGGCGGTGAAGTGCGCTCGATCTATCCCTATCTTCACATTGCCAAAGAGTCCCGGCTTTATAATGACCTATCGCGCCTGATCATCACCAAAAGTTTTGCGATCATCGCCAATCATCCCGGCGACTTTTCGATCAATCTCTCGATCGACGACATTGAACACCCTGAAACGGTGGAGCTTGTCACCCGGCTGCTTGAGACATACGAAGGAATCGGAAACAGAATCATCTTCGAGATATTGGAGAGCGAAGCAATTGAAAAATACGAAGGCGTACTCAACTTTATCGCCCATGTCCGCCGCTACGGCTGCCGGATTGCCATTGACGATTTCGGAAGCGGCTATTCAAATTTCGCCCATATTCTGAACCTTGCCGTCGATATTATCAAAATCGACGGTTCGCTGATCCGCCATCTTGATACCGACAGCAAAGCTATCACGATCGTTCAAACCATTGTAAATTTCACCCAAAGCGCTTCGATCCAGACGGTCGCCGAATTTGTCCACAATGAAGCGGTTGCGGATATTGTCCGCAACCTCGGAATCGATGCGGCGCAAGGATTTTACTTTTACGAGCCTTCGCCGTTTCCGATCACGCAAGCGTAATATTCTCTATCCACTCCATCCCCCCGTCCCAGACGATGAGGGCGTCAATGCAGTAATCGCATTCAAGCCGTTTCTTCTGCAGATAGGTCTGGATAGTCCGGTTCAGTTTTTGAAGTTTGGACGGGGTAATATTGTTGACTGCCTGCTCGTAGCTTGCCGCGCTTTTGACTTCGACAAAATGCAGAACATCTTCTTTCAGGGCGATAATATCGATCTCGCCGAAACGGTTATAGACGTTGCGGTCGATAATCCGCATCCCATTGTTTCGCAGATACTCGCACGCGCGCTCTTCGGCGATATTGCCACGAGCGCGGGTATGCACGATTAATCCAGATAGTCGGGTTTGATAACCTCGACTTTGATCGATTTGAACCGGGCGGTTCGAATCAATTCGTCCGATTCGTCCCCGAAGAGAAAATTAATCCGGCTTTTTGAATGGTGGAACGACGTAAACATCGTCCCTTTTTTGATCGTTGTACTCACCTTCACCCGCAACGGGGCGCTCTCACCGTATTCGCTTCGCAGTACGACAAAATCTTTGTATTCGAAGAAATCGGCATCTTCCACGCTGACCAAAAGGGTATCTTCATCGTGCGAACGGTGCAGCTTTTCGCACATATTGGTCTGAGCGGCATTGTTGTAGTGGACAAGAACCCGTCCCGTTGTGAGATAGTACCCGTTATGCGCACTCGCTTTTAGAAGTTCCTCAACCTGTCCGCGCGGCTCATATTGTTTGTAGCGGAACGATCCCAGGCCGTCTTTGGTACGGAAAGCATCGATATGGAGCACCGGAAGATCCTCTTCCTGTACCGGCCACTGAAGGCCGCGCAAGCGGTTGGCTTCCAGTTTTTCGTAACTGGCCCCGCCGAAACGGATCGGGGCATCGATCCGTACCGCTT
>NZ_JQGL01000120.1 GCF_000747095.1 Sulfuricurvum sp. MLSB | reverse complement strand
TAGTGATGGTGCCGATGGTGCATTCCTGCATACGCCGAGGAGGATAACACCGCTAGGGCAACGGCGGCTGCGCTAAAGGAAAATAGAGGTTTCATGGAAAACTCCCGTAATTGAGATAGCGCCATCATCGCATCCCAGTGTGAATGGATTGTGAATCGTGAGCTATAATGACCTAAACTTTTTCGCAAGGACTTTCATGGACAGCGTCACCGAACACCGTACCTGGGTCAATCTCAAAGCGATTATCAAAGACCGTTTCAGCCTCGCAGAAGACAGTGCGGACGACGAAGTAATCGACGAGCGGATTCGTGCCGATGTCGATATGCGCGGTACGAACCTGTGGATTTTGATGTTTGCCATCTTTGTCGCGTCGATCGGCCTCAACGTAAACTCAACCGCCGTCATCATCGGAGCGATGCTTATCTCCCCGCTGATGGGGCCTATCATGGGGATCGGCTACGGAGCGGGGATCAACGACTTCTCCTTGCTGCGCCGCTCGTTTACGAGCCTCACTTTCGCTACCCTCGTGGGACTTTCGACCTCGACTCTCTATTTCCTGATCTCTCCGCTCGACACGGCCCACTCCGAACTTCTCGCCCGCACCTCTCCCACCGCGTGGGATGTGCTGATCGGTCTTTTCGGCGGACTGGCGGGAATCGTCGCAATGACGCGCAAAGAAAAATCCAATGTCATCCCCGGCGTCGCCATCGCGACCGCACTGATGCCTCCACTGTGTACGGCGGGATTCGGGCTGGCCGGCGGCAACTGGGAATTTTTCTTCGGCGCGTTTTATCTGTATACGATCAATTTCGTCTTCATCGCCCTCGCCTCGTTCATCGTCGTCCGCCTTTTCAACGTCACCGAAAAGAAATACGTCGATTCCGCGCTTGCCGTGCGTGCCCAGCGCTACATTGCCGCCGTCGTCATTATCACGCTGCTTCCCAGTTCCTATCTGGCCTATCGGCTCGTCGGAGAAGAAGTTTTCAAGGCGAAAGCGACCCATTTCGTCAACGACGCATTCAATTTCAAAACAACCAACGTCGCGCAGGTAAAAATCGATGCAAAAAACAAAGAGATCAAGGTTTTCCTCATCGGCGAATACATTCCCCAAGAGCAGCTCCGTGCGATCCGAGCCCGTTTGGGAAAAGAAGGGCTTAAAAAGGCGGTTTTAAACGTCTATCAAAACACAAACGGCCAAAGCATCGACCTCTCCAGCCTCAAAACCGGCATTATCACCGATCTGTACCAGAATAGCCAAATCGCCCTGCAAGCGCAAACCAAAGAGATCCAAACCCTCAAAGAACAACTCAAAAAAAGCGAAGAAGGGCGGGAACTTTTCAGCGCCGTGCCCGCTGAACTCAAAACCCTTTTTCCGAAAATCGGAGAGGCTATTCTTTCCAAGAGCTTTGGTCCCGCTTCCGCAGAGGATAACCGAAGCGCAGAGCGCCTGATTCTCAATATCTACGCATCCAAAAAACTCACCCTCAAAGAACGGAAGCAAATCGAGTCGTGGCTGAAACTACGGACAAAAAACGACAACGTTTTGCTCCTCATTCGCTAAAATGGCATTAAATTAATCAGGAGAAAAGATGCGTACGTTCACTATCGCGGGAATTTTGTTGTGCACTCTTGCATGGGGCAATCCCCAATGCTACGTCGAAGGCTACCCCGGCCTCGTAGCATCCGCCGATGAGTCGGCCCTCACCCTTGTAAACGGAACACGTCTTCCCTACCGTACGGCTGATGCCAAAACGACATGGGACGAAAAAATCAACCATGCCGATCTAGCCATGCAGCTCACTCAACGCTACGATGCTGGGGGGAGCGAAACCCCTCCGCCGTACCTCTTCGATCCGGGACGTCTGCGCTATCAGCCTTTTTTTCAGGCCCTCTACGGCAACGATCAAAAAACGATTGAAAAAAATCTCGTGACGATCACGTGGCCGACGCTCAAAGGCTCGGTCAAACTCCCGATCACCAAAGTCGGCGGCGTCGATAAAAAACTCTACGCCATCGGGCAGGAAATCGCCAAACTTCCCAAAAAAGAGCGCATTTGGGCCGAAGGAGCCGCTACCTACTGCTACCGCGTCATCAAAGACACCGACCGCCTCTCCATGCACAGCTTCGGGATCGCGATCGACCTCGCCCCGGCCACGACCCAATACTGGAAAGACGAGGCCTCGGCAGAGACCGCCAAGATCGGCTACAAAAACACGATGCCTCTATCGATCGTACGTATTTTCGAAAAGCACGGTTTCATCTGGGGGGGACGATGGTATCACTACGATACGATGCACTTCGAATACCGCCCCGAGCTCCTCGCCCCTTCATGCGTAGCCAAAGCGCACTAACCCTATGAATAGATGGATGGAAATCGCGTGCGATGAAGCGGTGTCGGGGATGGAGGCAAACGACGGCGGACCTTTCGGCGCCGTTATCGTCCGAAACGGCGAGGTAATTGCCCGCGCCCACAACGAAGTGCTCTCATCGAACGATCCGACCGCTCATGCCGAAATCCTCGCCATTCGCCGCGCTTCCGCCGTACTGGGAAACTTCGATCTCTCCGAGTGCATCCTCTACACGACATGCTACCCCTGCCCGATGTGCATGGGGGCTGTTTTGTGGGCGCGCATACCGGCCGTCTATTACGGTGCGACGAGGGAGGATGCCGCGGCAGGAGGATTTGACGATGCGCATTTTTATACGATGATTCAAAACCCTCAAAGCGCACTCAATCTGCGTCCGCTCGATACCGAAAACGCCAAATCCGTATTTGCGAAATGGCTCTCCAAAGAGAATCGGCGATACTACTGATGTGACCGTTCCGTAACCGTTGCGGTTTACACTTCTGCACTTTTCCATAAGGTGCGTATATGCTCTCTATCAAACCGATCCGGTTTTTGTCCCGCCTCTCCATCCGCCAAAAAATAACCCTGATCGTCGCCATGACCCAGTTATTCGCGATTATCGCCATCGCCATCGGCATTTTGGGGATGTTTTTGTCCAACGCTTCCCTCTCCAGAGTCCATACCCAGAGTCTCACGCCGCTTCAGCAGCTTCGTTCGTGCAAAAACGACATCGATAATACGATTCTCAAAACAGCAACCGACCTCTCGCAAGGAGTCGGCGATTTCAATACCGCAACGGCCGTCGTTCGCAATGCTCGGGGACATCTGCATCAAACCTGGCATACTTATACCCTCGGTAATCTGACCGAAGCGGAACGCGAACGCCTTGAGGAAGCCGGTACGGCCGTAGAACGGGCGGAACGATCGATCGAACTGCTGGAAAAAGCGATTGGGAAAAAAGACTTGATGGGTATCCTCGATCTGCTCCAAAGCGATTTCCCCTACTCTCTGACGCCTGCGAACGAACAGCTAGACGCCCTGATCGAACTCCAGATCGCCAATGCCGACCGGCTTTATAATGCCGCCCAAAGCGAGTTTAAAAGCACGCTTGCGCTAATCGCCGTGACGCTTCCCTTGGGCATGATCGTCGTCTTTATCATTCTTCGCCGCATAACCCGTGATCTGCTCGCCAAAATCTCCGACATCGTCTACATCGCGCACCATCTCAGAACAGGGAACCTGACCGAGCGGATCAGCACGCAAGGAAGCGACGAACTCGCCGTCGCGGCAGTAGACATGAACGATTCGATGGAAGAGCTTCAAAAAATGGTACGCGACATCCAGTCGGCTTCGGCGGAGAGCCTTTCAACGGCTCAGGAGCTGAACAACGTTTCCTACGCGATCCGGATCAGGCTCGAAACCAGCACCGCCGATATTGCCCAGACCCATGCCCGGATCATTACGTTGCAATCGATCGTCCAAACCTCCACCGCTTCCGCATACGACACCAACCAAAAAATCGACGAAGCCAATCGCACCCTGACACAGGCGGACAATCAGATTTCACGGATGAACGACGACATTCAAACCGTCGCCGGCATGCAGCAAGCGCTCTCTCAAGAGCTCCACACCCTCTCTTTGCAGGCACAGGAGGTCAAAGGGATACTCGACATCATCGGGGATATTGCCGATCAGACGAATCTACTCGCCCTCAATGCCGCCATCGAAGCGGCACGCGCCGGCGAACACGGACGGGGGTTTGCGGTTGTCGCGGACGAAGTACGCAAATTGGCCGAGCGGACGCAGGAAAGTTTGCAGCAGATCAACGGAACCATCAGCACTATCGTCGATGCCGTTTTCGATACCAGCCGGAAAATGGAAAAATCGGCGGGATCGATTTTAGTCGTTTCCCAAGATTCGGGAAACGTTCAGCATATGATCAATAGCTCATCGCGCCTCATCTCAGTCGCCGCACAGAGCGTTCATGACTCCAATCAAAACTTTGCCGAGCTGACCGAGGGGATGACCCTGATCTCGGAAAAAATCGATTCGCTCAATGCCCTCTCCGCCTCCAATTCAACCAGCGCTCGCGAAATTAGCGACGTCGCGTCCAGGCTCGATCAAAGCACGGCCCGCATCAACGAAAAACTCGCCAAATTCCGTACCTAACGTAAAAACTCGATCACTTTCTCTACCGGGCGGCCGATAAACGCACGATTCCCGTCAATGAGGATCGGACGTTCTATCAGGCGAGGATACTGCGCCAACGCATCGATCAGCTTCTCCTCGTCAGTCACTTTGGCCAGTCCAAGCTCCTTATAAAGCTCCTCTTTGGTCCGCATCA
>NZ_JQGL01000119.1 GCF_000747095.1 Sulfuricurvum sp. MLSB | reverse complement strand
AAAAACATAGCACGTGCATCGGGTGTGTTTGCTGTTACTTTGACTTTTACTAATGTATTTTCGCCAATTGGGGTGTCAAGTGTTGCAATATATGAATCAATCGCAAAAAGAGTAACGTCGTCAAATCCTGTTACTCCAAACTCTTCTAAATCTGCTAAAGTTGCAGGAATGGTTAGTACGGATTGGGGAATCGCATTTACAACAGGGTTGTTCGGGTCGTCGTTATTCACTAAATTACCCGTTACGCTATTAATACCCGTTCCGAAAGATAATATTTGTAAATCATCCAAAGTCATTTGTAATTCCCCATCTCCATAAAATCCTAAATCCCCAATAAACAGATAAGGAATAGCGGATAACACAACAATATAGACTTTTTCAGAATCACTAAAATCTATCGCAGGGTCGCTAATATTCAATTGTCCTAAATTGTCAAATGAATAAGTAACAGTGTTGGCATCCGATTGAACAGCTAAATTTTCAGAATTAATTAAGATTAAACTATCAAAATCTAAAAATGAGCTAAGGGGGTTATAAACGCCAGTACTAAGTGGTATTTGATACGTTTGGCGGTATAGAAGTCCGTTTGATTTAATCAAAAAGAAGCGAAGGTAAACGATTTCACCGCTTGCAATGGTTATGTTTACTGAATTAAGAAAAGATAATAAATTAGCTTCTAAAACAGTCACGTTGTAATCCACTAAACGAGGTCTTACGTTTGGGTCGCCAACCGTTATTAAATCCAAAGCATTTGAAAGAGATGTTGTTTGTATTTCATCACCAACCCCAAACATAATTAAACTACTTAGCTGAATTGTGCCTGGTTGTAATTGATTAATTTTTATTTTTGTAATATCGCTCATTATGGTTCAATTATGTTATCATTTCCGTCCTCTACAAAGTCGTCGCCAGTGGCTAATCCTATATCGTTTATAATCAATCTTGGAACTCCCCATCCTGTTATTGTACCCTCAAAAGTAGCATCCTCATTAACGGGTGAGATTTCCGAAATTTGAGTAATATACCCGTCAAACTCATCTATGAATTGAGGCAAAGGCTCGGTATTCATAATTCTAAACGTTAAAAATCTGCGTTCTCTTTTGAACTGCCTAAGCCTATCGTAACTTACTAAATCATTAGGTGTTTCCGGAGGGTTTGCATTTGTGGTAATAACCACATAACTAATAGGCGTTGTGTTTGGGACTAATATTTCATAAGTAGCTGTCAAGTCGTTCATTATTACATTTAATGAGTTTCCGTTAGCTTCAAAAGTTGCTATTTCAGCATTGTAAGTGTTTAAATTTACAGCAAAGTTAAAAACTGTTTCTGTTATTGTGGCACCTCTTAAGATATAAAAAAATGGGTTTGCGGCTATTAATCCTGTGTCTGTTGTTATTGTTTTATTATAAAAATAAAAAACACCTTGATATTCTATTCTAAATTTAATAAAATCATCTGTATTATTTAAAAAAGTTAAAATAAATTTAGTTTGTACAAGGTTCTGAACATTTGATAAAAACAAGGTTCTTATTTGAAATCCAGTAAAATTAACGCTAAATCCTTGTTGAGTAGGTAAAGAAGTCCTCCAACCCTCTGAATTTCTTGTTGTTGTTGACAGCATCTCAACATCTTCATCCATTCCATTTGATGACAAACAAGCGATAGGCTGAAAAATATCACCCACTTTTACAAATAAAATTCTATCATTTCCTTGTATTATACTCATCCTTTTATTAATACATTTCGTTCATCGTCAAATATATAGCTTTTTTCATAATTTTTTGGAACTATTGCCGTAAAATATTGCTGACTTTCAATTGTGATTATATTATCCCTTGTGTTGTATTTATAATCAGTTATTAAAAAAGTGCCTTCCAATAAATGATAAGCAACCACTCCCCAATAGGGGACAAACCCGTAAACATCACCCCTGAAAATCATCTGTGGCCTTTGCATTAAATCTATACGCTCTCTACTTGTCAGCTCTAATAAGTCGGAATATAAAGTACCTGCATTGCCTTTTTGCCAAGAGTTTTGTGGTGTTATAACCGTTAAATTACTTTGATATAAATTGTTTAAAAATAGGTTGTTATTTTCGTTTGAATTTATAACTTTAACGGGCTCTTTTAAATATGAACTCGAGAAATTGTTACGAGTGCAATCGTGGTACTCTCCAAGACCTAATAAAGGGTCATCAAAAAAAACCTCTATACTGTGCGTTGTTATTGTAAAAGGAAACGTGACTATCCCAACTCTTCTTGGTCTGTAAATATCAATGTATAAGTCAACATTATTAATTTCTGGAGTCTCAATATTAGCTGAAACATTAGTAACTGCATTAAAAGTTGATTCTATTGTAACTATTGGAAGCCTATAAATAGTAAATTCATCAGTCCATTGATTTTCTCCATCAATTCTTTTTAGATAATATATATTGCTAGCTGCTACATCAACAGCTCTTATAACACATTGATAGGAAGCTTGTCCTTGATTTAAGTTGCTACCCCCAAAGATAGTGTAATTGAAATTTATATTAAAATGTAAAGGTCTTAAATGATATAATTGTATTGGCAACAATTGCGTAGCCCCTAATATGTTTGAAGTTGTGGAAAATGTTTTCAATTCACCATCAATAAACTCTGAATTTGATTCTAAATCATAATTCGTATTGTTAAAAGATTCAAATCCTTTATTCAAAAACCCTAACCACTTCTGCTCGAATCTAAAATTCTGCAATGCGGGCGCATAGCTTATTTCTTGATTTTCATTGCAATGGATAGCATCAAAAACTACTTCACTTGCTTGTGATTGTGAGCCTATTAAAGACGTAGGTCTTTCAAAAGTGCCATTCCTTGCCCAAGTAGGTACGCCCGTTGTTTCATTAATACCATCTAACCTCCAAACTATGCCCCTTTGTGTTGTTGCCGATACTACAAACGGTGTTCTTGCTATTAACCAAACTAAATTACCGTTTATATTCTGCTGTGATAAAGTGAAGTTGTACTTTTGAAGGATATCGTTTAAAATAGTTTGGCAGTCTAAAAAACGGCCGTTCTTATTCCTAAATACTTTATCATTTAAAATCCTTCTTAATTGACTCGTCAAATCATAGGTTAAAGGGGTTCCGTTTGGTAAAAATAAATTATTAATATCATCAAAAGTAGCTAAAGGCAAATCTAAATTTAACCGCTCTAAAATGCAATATAAATAATTAAACTCCTGAGGTGCTATTTCCTTTGCATCAAATTCATAATTCTTTAAAAAGGCTAATCCATCCACTGCCACAAGTCGAACGTTCCATTTATCAACTACATAACTCTGTGAAACTCCATCGGGATTTATCCATCCCCTAAATATTTCGTTACCGTTTCTGTAAAATTTAGCTAATAATTGAAATTCTTGTATTACGTTAAATTGCTCAAACGGCTGCTCTAAGGTAGCTAAAAAATCAATCTCTAAAGATGCCCCACGTACGGCAGTGAAAAAATCATCAACGCTTTTGTTTGATAACGTACAATACCCCTCCATAGGAATGACCTCCCCAAAAGGTAGGCCACGCTCTTCGATAATCAATTCAAAATTATCACCCGAGATGTTGCCGTAAGTCATTCTATATTTAGGTCTGTAAATTGCCATTATCCTATTCTATTTGCTTGGTTTTCCGCACGTCTTAAAACTCCCAAAAGGTCAGTCCCTGCTATTCTAAATACCACTTCATTATCCCTGTTGGCTGAAACGCTTTGAGTGAAAGATGAACCACTTGAAGCTGTGCTACTTGATGCACCGCCTCCACCACCTCCTCCAAGTCCACCGCTAGATGCTGAACCTATTGCTCCACCGATAGCCGTTAAGGCTATACCCGCAGCAATTAATCCAGCTGCGGCCGCTGGTGTGCCTATGCCTGTTGCTAAGGATTTTTTTACCTTATCAAAAAATAACGCTGCTGCACCGTATTTTATAAATAAACCCCCTAATTGTTTTAAGAAACTTCCCATAGATTGCAAAAGTGCATTTCCTAAATTACTCAACACATTACCACTTCCTGCTAAAGCATTACCTATTGCGTCGCCTAATGAGCTGAAAGTGTTTGCTATTGAATCGTTTATTAAGGTACTTATTTCGGCATCTAAATCTAACATCAAGTTTTGAATACGAATAAACTCCTCGCTTAATCTTTCTCTAAACGCTAATAATGGGTCAGCTGCAATTTGCCCCATTACAGGCCCTTCCGCAGTCATCCCGCTTTGGATTGGCTTTATCTGTCTACGACCACCTCCTGCTAATCCATTTGCAGCTCCTTCACTAACTGCATCTGAAACTGCTTCTTGTAACTTTTGTGTAGCTTCGGGTTTAGTTGTAAAATCAACCTCTTGAAGTTTTCGTGTCAATACGTTCTGAACTGCCTTTGCTTTATTTTCCGCAATATTACTAAATAACTTTTTTGCGTCGTTTGTAATTTCTGCAAATAAATTACTTGTGTTTTTAGTGACTGAATTGAAAGTTTTTGAAAGTGCATCTTTTATCCCTGTTAAGTCAAAAGTCAAAACAGAAAATATAAGCTTCGCAACCCCTTTTAACGCTTCGTAAATGTTCTTGAATACCGTTGTAACGATATTGTAAAGAGAAGTGAATACAAATTTAACCGCATCAAAAAGATTTTTAAATACTAGAATTACCGCCTCAATACCTATTCTAAAAATCATCGATTCGTTATAAAGTTTTATAAAATAGTTGACAATATTCTGTGCCCATCTTTTAATAGTATCCCAATTCTTAACAATTGCAATCGTTAGCAAAGTTATACCTGCAACGATTAAACCAATAGGCCCCGTTAAAACTGCTAAACCTTTTAATAAAATTGGTAAAAATTGTACAAAACCACCTATTGCAACTAATAATGGCCCCAAAGCAACTAACAAGCCTCCAACGATTAATATAACCTGTTTGATTGTCGGTGAAAGTTGCTGAAACCAATCAATAACGCTTCCTATTACGGAAACGAATTTCTCCATTGCAGGAACTATGTATTTGTCAATTAATGGTAATAGTGTATTTGTTAATAAAGGTGCTAATTTAGCCCCGATATTATTTTTTAATGCTTCAAATTTAGCCGATAATTTTTCAGTAGCTTGTCTAAATGCATTAGCACTTTGCAAGGCTTCATTGCTCATTACAAGCCCTAAAGATTGGGCTTCTTCTCTTAATTGGGTAATACCATCACCCCCCAAAGATAAAATAGGTGCGATGTCCTTCCAAGCCCCTCCAAATAATTGTGAACCTAAAGTGTTTCGCTCCGTTATATTCTCCAAAGACGCAAGTTTCATTATAGTTTCATCAACTATATCACCCGCATTTCTTATCTGTCCATTAGCGTCTTTACTCGCTATTCCTAATCCTTGCAATACCTTAACGGCTGGGCTACCTTCTTCCCCAACGTCTTTTAAACGTCTAACGAGCCCCTCTGCCGCATTTGTTACCGTTTCTGTACTTACACCCGCTATTTTAGCTACATATTGCCACTCTTGTATAGCATCGGTTGTCATCCCTGTAATGTCTGACAAATCCAAAAGTCTATCAGCTACATTACCCACATTTTTTGCGAGTAATCCCATAGCTCCAACCCCTGCGATAATACCCGCAGATAAAGCGGAAAACTTAACGCCAACGTCAACAATTCCTTTGCCTACTTTATCAAAAGATTCTTTGGTTCTATCGGCAAAAGATTTAATTGAACCCGAAGCTTTTTCAAGCCCCTTGTTCAAATCCGACAAATCAACGCCTATGCTAAAATTAAGTTTTTCGCTCATTTTGGTATTTTCTAAATGCTTTTAAAAAGTTCTCTTTTTGCTCATCACTAACCCTTTTTTGTTGCTCCATTCCTAAAGGTAAGAATTTTTCTTTTGTCTTTGGTAGCTTTTTTGGGTCTAAATGCGAACCTACTAAACTTGAATAAGCAACCTCGCGAACTTTTAACCAATCTTGACGGTCTTTTCTTTTATATCCAAATGACCTAAGTTGAAACTCCCGCCAACTCATCATATACACTTGCCTCAGGGAGTCGCAACCTAACTCAAACAAACAAAAAGAAAAAACTTCTTCATCAAAATTTATCTTTTTACTTTTGGTCGGTGGCTCTTTCCCTCCACCTTCTCCTTTCCCAACTGTGTGGTAATTGAAGTCGTAAATACCGTTAATAAATTCTGTATCGCCTCCGATTGAATCCCCCCTACATTGTCAACTTCATTAATCACATCGTTAAGCGATACTTTTTCCAATCCTGTTAAAGTTGCGGTACAATTTATACCACAATGAATAAACAAAGGAATGTATTTAAAAGGGTTTTTAGATAGGCAGTTAAACGACTCTTGTATGTCGTTTGTTCCTGATTGCTCAATCCATTCGCCTAAAAAATAAGTTCCAAAGATTATTTCTCTATTAAAAAAAGTTGCTCTATTGTTCATAATATTATACGCTTGGCGCTACGTTAGGGTCTGTTCTTAAAATCGCACCGTTTCCATCTAAAGTAGCTGAAAAAGTACTGTTTTCGTTTACCGCTTGGTCTAAAGATAAATCAGTTATTAATGCAGTGCCATAATACTTTACAGAACTTTCATTGCTCATATCGGTATCTAATTTCCATTGCTGTAATTCTCTTGACTCTTGCAATACTAATAAAGCATCGTGTGAGGCTTTAGCATCATCTCCGCCCTCTGTTGTTGTGTCGATATATTCGCCATCTGCCGAAAGTGAATAATTAAATACACCCGCACTTTTTTCAGTTACGCCTGGCGCACATTTTGTTTGTCTTTCAATAACCTCAACGGTTGTAGATAGTGAATTTGATGTTAGACAAGCGATAGGCTTCCACGCATCGTCTAAGTAAAGGAATAATATTCCATTTTCGCCTTTAATCGGTGTTGTACTCATTTTGATAAAGTTTTAAATTAATTGTTACTATTGTTCTATTTATGATTTCATTCAATCCGTATGTTACTAAATCTGTGGAACTATACGCTTTTGTTGTTGGCGTAAATTCTTCAATCTCAAATAATTCATAAGCAACTGCGACTTCATTTTCTGCGTCGTTTATAGCTGCTCTTGAACCCGTATTACCAACATTTGGCACTCTTTGTATGATTTCAATCAATATAGTAGAATCCCAATTTTTTACGCATTTATTACCGTGTTCTAATACTTTGATCTGTGTTGACAAAAGTACGCAAAAATCTTCATTATCTACACCTTGAGAACTGTCAAATACGTTCAAACCTTCACCCGTTAGGTAGTGATAAAAGTATTTCCGTATGTATTTATCAGGATTAAGCATTTCGCATAAAATTTACCATATCTCTACTAAATTGTTTTTTTACTTTTTGCCAAGCCGGATACATAAACGGTTGAGGTCGCATACCTTCTCTAAATATTGTAACCATTATTGGATAAGCATATTTCTCATCTATTCCTTTTAATCTGCACCAATTACGCAAACGTTCCAAAATATCATCCTTACTAAAGTTCTGACCTTTAAATCCGTTCGCTAATTCTGCCCATTCACTTGGAACTGATACTTTTCCGCCCGTTCCAAACTCGATATACGGTGCATAATCCGCATTGGCTACAACTGACTGCTCTAATTTATCTGAACTTATTTCTATACCTATTGACTGTCTTAATTTACCAAAAGCAATAGGAGCGTTTTTAACCGCCTCGTTTCTGCCCTCAAAAGCATTGGCACTTACTATCTGAACGCATTGCTTTTCAATGTCTTTTCTTGCCTTCTTAAAGCTATCTACCAACTCACGAACTCCTGTTACTTTTGATGACATTATACGCTTGGTGTTGGAATAGGTTGTTTTAATGCTTTTGGATTAACACAATTGATTCTAATTTGCGTTTCTAATTGTGTCAATTCTATATTTTGAATCGTGTATTGATAACCGTTAAAAACAACAAAATTAACATTACTATCGATTTCTCTTTTTCTAATTATAAAAGACTGGTCGTATTTGTCAAACACTTGACCGCCCGTACTGTAATTTGTTGCACGTGGTTCGATTCTACGTGCGTAAATATCTGTAATTTTTTCATTCTGTACCGTATTGCCTCCATAACCGTCTTGCACCTTAGTAACCTCCCAAAGTTCAATCATACAGTTATATTTTCTCGCTTCAATCGGTATCATAAATGGAACCTTCTATATTTTTCAATCACTTGTTTAATTGTCATCGGCATTAATCCTGTATTTTGCTCTTGCTCTGTTGAATAATACCAAACTTTAGTAATATCCAATATACATTGGATAATATCCGCAGGGATATCTGCCTCTGTTTCGTAGCCTACTTCTAATGTGATAAAAGAAGTTTCTACACAATAGTTAGGAACGTAATAATTCGCTCGTTTAGTTAGAGTTGAGGTGTCTGTAATCGGAAAGTCATATATTCTAAACGGAGAATAATAATCTTTGTCTATTAACCCAAATATATGATTTGTTTCATTTGAAAAATATTGAAATGCACCGTTTACCATTGACTCAATTTCGGCATCATCAAAAATTTGGTCAGGATCAACTCTCAAATAATTCTTTACTCTTTCTAACTCTAATAACATAGCTTTTAATTTAAAAAAGGGAGGCGGTTAAACCTCCCTTAGTTTATTTATACTGATGGAGGTGTTCCATCCAATTCACCTCTAACGAATGCTAAAGGTTGCTCAATTACTAACACATTGCTTTCCTCTACTCTTGTAGTGATAGCGTTGTATTGTACGTTGTCAACATCTTGCTCAAAGAACTCAACTTTAAGACCATCTGTAACGTACTTGTACGCCTGTGTCCAATCTCCAACGATAAACTCACCCGCAGTTACGAAAGTAGCTTTATAAACAGGAATACCGTTTACAGTCAATTGACCGTTTACAAATGTTACCGTATTTGGTAAAGAAAATTGATTGTTGTCATCTCTTGTAACAGAAATGTTAGCCCAATCCGTTGGATTCAATACGATTCCGTTTACTGCAAAATCCGCAGCCTCCAATTGTGCAATAGCCTCTACTAAAGCAACTACTCCAACTCCCGTACCTGTGTAAACAGATGCAGCAGCTTTCAATGCACCGTAAAAAGAAGCGTTTTCAGATTTGAAATAGTTTCTTCTTAACATTTGAGGTAAACGTGATTGCATCCAAGGCAAGTTACGCATCATTGATTTATGGAAACGGTATAAACCTGCACGGTAAGAAGCTGTAAATACAACAGGCGGAATGTCAAAGTCTTGTTCAGGTTTTGCATCTCCTTTTGTTACCGAAGCAATTGCATTCGCAGTAGCTGCTTCTCTCCAAATTCTAATAGTGTCTTCTGAACCCGTAACCGTAGCTACTAAATTAGCGAAGTTTACAAGTGGAGTAGGTAAGATAACCGCATCACCTTGTCTAATAACCGCACCACCATTCTCATTAGCCAAACCACCTGTTAAAGTGTTGTTTGTGTTAATGGTCAAGTCTTTCATTTCAAAAGCAACCGAACGCCCTTTGCTTACTAATTGTAAATCCGCGTGTTTCTCTTGAATAGATTTAGAAAACTCATTCGAGAAGGATTTAACCTCAGTTTTAGTTTGCTTTGCTTTTGCCTCTGCTACTAAAGCATCAATACGAGTCTCTAACGCTTTTACTTCCGCATCTTTAGCGTTTAGGGTTTCAGTCATTTTTGTTTCCAAACCTGCAAACAATTCATTCGCCTTAGTTTGAATAGTTGTGTCCAATCCTGCTATTTTAGCGTCAAAATCGGCTTTCTTTTGCTCTAATAGAGCTTTGATTTCTTCTGGTGTCATTTCTTAAAATTTAAAATTTTTAATTGTTTCTAATATCTCTGCATCTTGCGGCTCTGTTTGAGTGACTTCTGTCGGCTCTGTGAGTGCATCCTTTTTGCCTAATTCATAAGATTGCAATTGCAATTCTTTCAATGCTAATTCTAAAAGCGTAAAAGTTTCATCTGTGAAAGTTCCGTTTCTAAACGCTTTTAAAATTGCTTTTTCTCTTTCGTTTATATCCTCTTTCGTGAAGGATTTCAACCCCGTAAATATTGCATCAGGATTGGCACCAAGTGTAACGTTTGAGCCCTCGTACAATTTCACCTCTTTGATGTATCTTTTCTTGGTGTTGTTGTTCCATTCGCTGACAATAGTACTGAATCCGATTGAGTGCTCTTTTAATATTCCTGCCTCGTATAGCTTAATAGCATCATTTGAGTAGGTTGTATCGGGCAAAGGTTGAGAAACAAATTTCAATCCATACTCATCTTGTGCCAACTCTTGGAATTTACCGTGTGGTTGGCTCCAATTGTGCTGATTTAAAAAGAATATTTGATTTGAACGCTCCATTAACGTCTTCGTAAATGCACCATCCTCAATTATATCATCATCCAAATCAGTATTGCCAAAGCGTGAAAGATAACCCGTTACAATTCTTTTATTAGAATCAATGTCATCTACACCCCCCGTTATACTTTTATACTCTAATTTTTTCATACTGTAAATATTAAATTACCTTGCGTATCTCTTTTTGGAATTTGTAGAAACGTGCATCTACAATTTACCACCTCACTTGCATCTCCATTCGGGTCGCCCGGATACATTAAACCGTTCCCAAAAGGCTCATCTTGTTCAACTCTTGTGCCATCCATTAATTGATGACTTTCTCTAACTTCTCCATCACCTGCACTTATCCACTCCTTATCCAAAAGAACATCGCTATCCGCTCCTACTTGGTTTACTGCCATATTCATTGCAGTAGTTGTTTCTGTTCGTGCTATTCGTAACGATTGCCATTTATAAAATTTAGGGTCGTTTACAAATTCAGTAATAGCACTTGCTATGTCAACTATATCCAAATTCAAACTAATATATTCCGTTATCAATTTGTTTAAATCTGTCAATAACGTGGCTTTCATTGTCACAACCTTTGAAGCTAAAGCGGGTGTTATTTGTCTAATAACAAAATCCCTCCATACTTCACTAAAAAAAGGACTAACCCTTTTTACTTGCTTTGCTATATCTTTTTTGGCTATCTCTCCCGTTTGAGTACCTGCCTTAATATAAAAATCAATTAGCGTTTGCTCAAAGTTTTTTAGGTTCAAATATAACAAAACTCCTTCATAGTTCGACTCGTCAATAATCGCTAAATTTAAAGAACGTATATCTTTACGCAATGCCTTTTGAATATCACGGGTTAATAATCGCTCATTCTTGCCGTGTAAAGCTAAAAATAATTGTCTATATCTTTGGGCTTTCGTCATCAGGAATATTTGCTAAAAATGAACTGTTTAACATCGCCTCGTCTAATCTTATTTTTCCCTTTCCTATCCAAACATCATCCATACCATCCCCTTCTAATCTTTCAAATTTAATCAATTCTCGGATTTCATTAAGTGTTACCGGTGCTTTATCTAACCACTCCATTAACATCTTAATATCCTCTTGAAGTTCGGGCATCTCCGATATGTCAAAGCAAAGTTTATACCCTTTGTAGTCTGAAAAGAAAGGAATGAAATATTTATTAAGTGCCTCCTCTATCATCAATAAATCAGGGTAAATATTATCTGTAAGAACGGATTTTTTAGCTTCTTTCAATTCGGAACCACCCAAACCGCTTTTGCCGTCGTTGTTCATTAACTCATCTGCCCATCCTAACACGTTACAGATAGTTTTTCTATCCCATTGTAAAGCCACCCACGGCTCTAACTCATCATTTCCTAAAGCTATTCTTTGAAAACCTATCTCTTTTGAAATACCTGCAATTTTAGCCATTCTTTCCTTAGACAAGTCCATATCTTTTATACGCTCTGTGAATTGTTGGGCTTGTGACTCTGTCAAAGATTCACCTTTAGCAAATATAAACCCAAAAGCCCCCGAACTTTTCAACATCTTATTCAAATGTTTATTAGCTGAAATTTGATTTTCTATGTTTAAATATGCTGCCTTTAATGGTGATTGACCATACATTTGACTAGCTTCAAAAGTCCAATCGGGATTAGGTGTTTTAATATGGATTACTTCCTCCTCTAAAAAAGGGATTGATTGCGTTTGATAAATTAGTTGATAACCTAATACAGGGCTTTCCAATGTGAAATTAAAAGCATTTGGTTTAATTAGTATCTGAATCAAATGAGAAGGCAGTACATAGATTGCAATCGGTTTTCCTTGCTCATTCTTTAAAATGTAAAGAAACACATTACCACAAGCCTTTAAATAGATTTTGTATAATTGGAAAAACTCTGACCACCCCATAAGAGGGTTCGGTCTTTCAAGCGGTATTGGCTTATATTGCTCCTTATCAAATGTTTTTGATTGTGCTTTTAATTCAGTCAATACACCTTGTGTTGTTGGGTGAAATTGCTTTCTTTTTTGTTGGTATGATTTATAGCTTTCGTCAGATTTTATCTTTTTGCAGTAGTAAGGAACGGTTGATGTCTTGTTGGCCATTTGCGTTAAAATAGCATAAACATCAGGATTTTGCATAAATGCTGTTTCAATAGCCCACGTAGATTTATAGTCAATCGTCACCTCACCGCCTCCAATGTTTTGAAAATACAAAGCATTGACTTTATTTACTACTGTTTTCTTGAACCAGTCTAAAATCATCTATACAAATTTTTACAAATATAAACAAATATTTTAATACAAAAATAAATCTACATTACTTTTTGCGGAAAGTTCTGTAACGCCCCAAACCAATGCATCTACCCTATCGGGTGAAGTTGTATTTTTATCAGGGTTAAAAGTCACCATTTGACGCTCCAATATAGGAAAATCACCAACGTGAAATACTTTATTATTCTCGTATAATTGATAAATAGGCTCTGCACGTGTGAACTTCCCTTTTGTTGCGGTTACTAATTTAATAAGATTGTTTGCATCTTGATTAGCTAAAACAGCCTTTACCATATCGCCTCCTTGATTCTTTTCTGCCACATAGTAATCGCAACCATAAGCAACAAAAGCTTGATGTGCTACCTTTGCCCATTCCGTTGGAGAGTAACGCCCTGATAAATCGTCTAAAATATAGTACTTATCATCAGCATAACCAACAACAATTATTCCTGTTTCATCACTATTCTTTGTTGCGGTTGTTGCCGGGTCGATAGCCACAACGCACCTAAGGTTGTCGGGTTTTACTTTTATCTTTGCTCTGTTTATTATTGCGGTGTTCCAAAGTATGCCTTCGCTATCCTCAATCCAATCACCCATAAACAAATGGTTAAACCTATCTAAATTATGATTCTTTACCGTTTCCGCTTGTTGTAGGAAAGAGTCTGAAAGGTTTTGAATATTGTCTAAATAGGTGGTATGAATAAATGTTGTGTTTGGCCGTTCCTTTTCAATCCAATTCTTATAAATCCAATGTTGCTTATTGCTTGGATTCATTATCATTATTACTCTATTGTATTTATTTTTTGCCCTGATTGAAAGGTCTATTTTGTCAAATATATCCTCATCGACTAACTCCTCCGCTTCGTCTAACACAAAGCACGTAACTCCCGATATAGATTTAAGGTTTGCAGTTGCTGTTCCTTGTGAGGTTTTAATCCCTTTAAATAATATTTTTGAGCCTGTTTTTTTGTTTACTATTTCATTTTGTTTTACATCAAAATCATTTTCTAGGTTCATTAACTCAATTTTTTCAATAAACTCTGGTATGATTGATATTTGAGCAGATACCATGGTCCAACGTGTAAATAGTATTATTTCGTTTGGTTCATAAGTAAGGTTTAAAAGAAACAAAGAGGCATGAAAAGATTTTGCACTCCCTCTGCCTCCTGTTATTAGATAATATCTTGTTTCTGGTGGATTGTAAAATAACGGTTGATAATTAGCTATCAGATTCATTTTTTATCCATTGTATTGGTGGGTTGATTGGTTTGTCGTCTGTTGTAATGTCGCTTCTGTCTTTCCAACCATGATTGCTTTTAAGGTTTATAATGCCAGCAGCAACATTAATATTTCCTTTTTTGGTGTTACGAAAACAATTAACCTCACAGTTGCTTAAAATCTTTGCTTTTAAATATTTTAACTCAGGATATTTATTTATAATATAATCAAACGTTCCCTTGTCCGTTCTTAAGTCATAAGCAACCTCCCCTATGAAGTCATAGTTTTCTCCTCTTGAAAGGTCTTCTGCTTTATGCATAAATTGTTCAGCCTTTTCAAAAGTCCAAACCTCTGCATTAGTATTTCCTTTCGGTGCTGCCATTACTCTCCTTTTTTACGTTTTACTGTTTTGGGCTTTTCGCTTTTAATAGCTGTGCCTTTTTCAATTTTAGTAACTTCAAAATATTTAGGGAAGTCTTTTCCTAAAGTTGCTTCCATTTGCTCCTTACGTTCTAAAGTAACTTTGAAAATTTCATTTACTAAACGCTCTCTATTTACAGTAGAGTCAATTATTTTCTTTTTTGTTTTTAATGTTATCATAATTCCAATGATTTTAAATAATTTTCTAAAAAATCTTTTTCATGCTTTAAACTTTCAATTTCTAACTCTAAAAGATTCTGTTTTAATAAAATTTCATCTTTAAGATATTTAATAGTAACCTCTAATTGTTGGATTCTATTTTTTTGACCTTTAACCCACAGTTCAACGCTTTTTTCAAAATCTGTATCTACACTCATCATATTAAATTATAATTACTAAGATATATCGTTACTTTCATAAACACAAAGATAAAAATAAAAAAGTTAAAATTATGTTAAAATTGCTAAAAGACTTGCGGGGAACATAAATGTACACTATATTTGTATAAGAAATTTAAACAATAGGAATTATGAACGCATATACTCAAATATTAGAAAAAGCAGCAAGTCAATTAAATTTTGATTTTAATGTTTGCCAATCAGACAAAAGCGAAGCTTCTTACTTGCTTATTGCTTGTTATAGCAACTCTAATTTAAAAGATGTATATTCTTGTTTAGGTGTTCGTTTAGCAAATCACGAAGCAATGACTGCTAATTCTAAAAATTACGAATTACAATTAGACAACGGTTTTGAATTTGATTATGCTTCAAAAACTTTTTCTACAACTTGGGGGATTGATGAAGATGGCGATTTCTCTACTGAATGTTTAGAAGAAGAAATGACCTTTTCTAATGACGAAGAAATGATAGTTTACATGTCAAATTGTTTGGCGGTTAAATTACAAGATAAAATATAACAATTAATCAGGGGTGCGACTGTAACGCACTTTTATTATGAAAAAAACAGCATTAGAATTAAAGCGATTAATCGAGGAGCGGATTTTAGAATTAGGAATAACCTCAGCTAGTTTTGAAGAGTACGAGATTGACGGATTAATATATCAGGTTGACTATAAAGCAACGATTGAAACTAAAGAGGGTTTGCAATCAGGCGATAGAGACGTTCCGCACGATAGCGACGAACTTACAGTTGTGTTTAGTGATTTGGAAGTTAGAGATATTTGGAACGATATGGAACCTGCAAACGAAAATTTAAAAGCGGTTAATTGGGAGTTATGGAAATTAGTGTAATCTTAGAAAAATACGGAATGAGTGGCAAAAAAGCTGCTGAGGTGATGGGCATATCATACGGCTACTTTCGTAAGTGCCGAAGCGATAAAAGCGATAAGAAATTTAAAGATAAACATTTAGATAAACTTAAACAATTTTTAAAGATATGAGCATAAGAGCAAAAGTAAAGTACTACAATTGGTGCGTGGCATTAGGTATTGATTTAAGAAACTTCGACCCGCACCGCATTGACTTCGGTAAATTGATTAAAAAATCAAGTTTTAAAAATCGAAGTCAGGAAATAAAAGAGAAATATAACTATAAATTTGATAAAAATGAAACTAATTGAAAACCTAACCGACCGAAAAGCTAAGGTAGCTTTTTTTCTACTTCTAATTGTCTTAATTGTCATCCCTTCGATATGTTTAATATCGATGTGGTAAAAAATAAAACCCCGCCTAATTGGTGGGGTTTTTGGTTTTAGTTTTTAGGGTTAATCCACTCTTTTATATCTACAGAAAAGGCGACATAACCATTCGCTAATCCTTCAAAGTTATGAAGAACATAAAGTATTTGTCCGTTTACCTCTCTACCTGGAAATTTATTTTCAATAGGGTCATACTCTTGCAAAGTAATCCAGTCCCCACCTTGAAAATCTCTGTCGTTTTTTCTAACTTCAAATGTTTTTGTACATTCCCAAACTCTTTCAAAAAATGGCTGTACTGTTTTTAATTTATGAGTTCTATTCATTTTGTTTAGTTTTTAATATTTCTTTAACACTTTTTTAGTTGTTAAGTTGTTGGTTTATTGTAAGTTAAATAAAAGTCTGTGCTATCCGCTAGTTA
>NZ_JQGL01000118.1 GCF_000747095.1 Sulfuricurvum sp. MLSB | reverse complement strand
ACCCAGCTGCACGATTACCAAAAACAGCGCCTGCACGATTTCGTCGGCGAAAAACCGAGCTATCAGGTCGAACAGTCGATCATCGCCGTCGGTTCGGGAGGATTCTTCGGCAAGGACAAAGAGGATGCGACGCAGGCGCAGATGAAATTTCTCCCCATCGCATCCAGTGACTTTATCTTCGCCTACGTCGTCGAGCGGTTCGGGTTTTTCGGGGCATTTTTGCTGATCTTGCTATACGCCGCGCTGATCGTCCATCTGCTCCTGATCGCCGCATGGGGGCAGGATTATTACATCAAAGTCGTTGCGGGGGGACTGTCGCTCTTTTTCTTCATCTACATGAGCGTCAACATCGCGATGACGATCGGATTCGCCCCCGTCGTCGGGGTGCCGCTGCCGATGTTCAGCTACGGGGGGAGCAGCTTCGTGAACTTCATGGTCATGTTCGCGATCCTCGAAAACCTTCTGGCGTATCGCTTCCGCTACCTCTACACCGATACCGGCAAAAAAAGCTTCGTCTAATTTTAGAGCGACTATAATGTCGCTCCTTTTAAGGGTCTTTAGCTCAGTGGTTAGAGCCACCGGCTCATAACCGGTTGGTCGTAGGTTCAAGTCCTACAAGACCCACCACCTTCTACATTTCTTCAACACAATTTTCCTATACTGACGTCATGAATTTGGTTTATTTCCTTCTCTTTCTCGGTATTCTCAACCTCGTTGCATTCGCGACATTCGGTATCGACAAATATCTGGCCGTCAACAAGCATCGCCGCATCAGCGAAAAGACATTGCTGCGGCTCGCGGTTTTCGGGGGAAGTGTTGGCGCGATGGCGGGACGGAGCGTGTTTCGGCACAAAACGCAAAAATTCAAAGGGGTTTTTCGGGGTATCGTCGTCGTCCATGCGGGATTGCTGTGCGCTGCGGCATGGACGATGGTCAATTAGCGTCTATTCATCGTCTTTTTCGGATTCGCGAAAGACGATTTTAAAGATGACCAATGCGATACCGCCTACAGCCAACCATAACCAAAACTGTTCCATCTTGCCCCTCCGTTTCCCAACATTATAGCATTCTGATCTCCGATTCGCCGCGTTTGACGTAAAGAGAGCTTTGAGGTTTTGCCGACTATACTGAGCCATCTTTTTTTGCAGGATAATGCGATGATCCCTTACGTCACGACCAACGAAAACGTTCAAATGCCTTCTTTGATCTACGGCACGGCATGGAAAGAGGCGCGCACCGCCGATTTGGTAGAGACGGCGGTTAAGGCGGGTTTTCGGGGGATCGATACGGCATACCAGCCCAAGCACTATAATGAAGCGGGGGTAGGGGACGCGTTAAAGAGACTGGAAGCGCAGGGAATCGATCGCTCTGAGCTGTATCTTCAGACAAAATTCACTCCTCTTTCGGGACAGGACCCTGATCGCGTCCCCTATGATCCGACGGCACCGCTGGACGTTCAGGTGACGCAGTCGTTCGAATCCTCCAAACGCAATCTTGGCATCTCGTATGTCGATTCGCTGGTGCTGCACTCGCCGCTGTTTCCGTATGCGGCTATGCTGAAGGTATGGAGGGCGATGGAGATGCTTTATCATTCAAAAGACGTGCGCCAGCTGGGAATCAGCAACTGCTATGACCCGGAATTGCTCATGCGGCTGTACGAAGATGCCGAGGTTAAGCCGGCCGTGGTGCAGAACCGCTTTTACCGCCAGAGTAGATACGACAAAGAGCTGCGCGCATGGTGCCGCGAGCGGGGGATCGTTTATCAAAGTTTCTGGAGTCTCACCGCCAATCCTCATCTCCTGGAGAGCCGCGAATTTTTCGCGCTGACGCAAAAATACGATAAAACCGAAGCGCAGATTCTGTACCGCTATTTGAACCACATAGGGATCGTTCCTCTGATCGGTTCGACCTCCCTCGAACACATCAAACAAGATTTGGCGATTTTCGAATTTGAGCTTGCCTCCGATGAGATCGCGGCGGTGAGCGCTTTGCTTGAAGGGTAAGAGCACTTGACAAAACGTCTGCGATAGAGGATACTGTTTGCATCAAAAGCAGGGAAAGATAATGAAAGCAGTTGTGTTGATCCTTATTCTTTTCTCGCAGGTGTCGGCGGCCAAAATCCTCAGTGCGACCTACGAAGTATCGTTCGGGGTTTTCGATACGCTGGGGATTGCGGATGCCCGTTTCGAAACACGTGACGACCAGACCTACACGATCCGGATCGAGGCGAGAACGGCGGGAATCGCCCAAACGCTCACCAATAATCGCGTCGAAATATACGAAAGCCACGGGATCGTTCGGGACGGGAAGCTGATTCCCCAAAAATATTCCAAGACGCGCCGAACCGATTCGAAAAAATCGATCAAAATCTATACGTTCGACCATGACAACAAAACGGTGTGGCGGGAGACGATCGAAAAAGACGAATGGGACCGGGTGAAACACGATTTTTATGCTACCGAAGACATACTGACCCTCTTTTTCAATTTCAAACACTCCATGCAGTCACGGCAGAACCGCTCGTTTGCGGCGATCGGAGGAAACAAGCAAGACGGCAGAATCGATGTCGTTTTTCCCGCAAACGACGATTTGGACGCGATGAAACGCAAGCTCG
>NZ_JQGL01000117.1 GCF_000747095.1 Sulfuricurvum sp. MLSB | reverse complement strand
GGAATGCCCGAGAAAAGATCGAACGCCTCTCCGGACGGCCGGTGTATCTTGATCTGTTCGTATCCGTCAAAAAGGGATGGAGTTCGGACAAAAAAACTTTGAGTGATTTGGGATACGAATGGTAAAAATAATCTCCTTTTTAGTTTTTTCGTCTGCTTTATTGTTTTCTGCCGATGTGGTCACCCTCTATAAAAGCGGCGGGAAAAAACTAATCGAAAAAAAGACCCACGATACCGCCTATTGGTCAGGAACCCTGAACAACAAAGATCTGCGATTCGGCTATTACGAACGTACCTTTTCATTATTAGCATGTAACAAAGAAAAGGGATTGCTTGAACTGTATATGCCGGACTCCCAAAAACGTTTTTCTTTGAAAAAACGCTACAGCGCGCTTACCGGGAAAAACGACGGCGACAAAATGATCGAAGGGGATTTAAAAACACCAATCGGAATTTATAGCCTTATACAAAAGAAAAAAACAGTCGATCCGTTTTACGGCCCCATGGCGTTTGTCACCTCTTATCCTAATTTGTATGATCGCATCCGAGGTAAAAACGGCTCCGGCATCTGGGTACACGGCGTTCCGTTAAGTGGCACACGAGAATCGTTTACTAAAGGATGTATCGCCATCAATAACAATGACCTGGTTCAACTGGATCAAAACATCAATCCGGCCAACACCTTGCTCATAATCGATTCAGCACCCAAAAAACCGATTGATTCCGCCTCTTATTCGGCTGTTTTAGCAGGGCTGCACCAATGGAAATATGCTTGGACGTATAATGATTTAGAGAGTTATCTCTCCTTTTATGATCCTTCTTTCAAACGCTTTGACGGAATGAATCTGGCTAAATTCAAATCTTTTAAAGAGCGTATTTTTTCAAAAAACGAGATTAAAACCATTACGTTTAACAATGTCAATATCATCCCCTATCCCGGGGACAAACGCAATCTTTTTCTCGTCACATTCGATCAGATTTACATCAGCGACACTCACAGATATGAAGGGCAAAAATCTTTGCTCGTGGCCCTTAAGGGAGATAAGACCATCTCTATTCTGACCGAAGAATAAGAGATGCGTGCAATCGCCTTCTTGTTGTTTACGTTGCTGCCCGTTTTGCATGCATCTGCATTTTCGCTCATTAAAAAAGAAACCGACACACTAAAATCGCCGACACTGCTTGTGATCGGCGGTATTCACGGCAATGAACCGGGAAGTTATTTCGCATCCGCCTTGCTAACGCAGTACTACCATATTAAAAAAGGGAATCTTTGGATTATCCCCGACCTGAACCGCAAAAGCATTCAAGAGAACAATCGTGGCATCAACGGTGATTTGAACCGAAAATTTTCTCAGATCGATCCCGAAGACCCCGATATCGGCATCGTCAAAGAAGTACAAAAAATCATTACCGAACCGCAAGTCGGGTTGATACTCAATCTCCATGACGGACACGGTTTCTACCGTAAAAAATACCTCAATACCATTTTTAATCCGAACGCTTGGGGACAAACCTGCGTCATTGATCAGCAAATGCTCGATCACGAACATCCGTTCGGTCATTTGGATACCATCGCTTCCAACGTCAGCCGTTCCCTGAATGACGATTTGATCGAAGAACACCATTTTTTTGATGTGCGTAATACCAATACCCGTTTTGATGACGAAGCGATGAAACACTCGCTGACCTATTTTGCCGTCACCAACCATAAACCGGCATTTGCCATCGAAACCAGCAAACACCTCCCCACTCTTCATCACAAAGTGTTTTATCAGCTACGCGCTATCGAGTGCTATATGCGCTTGATGGGAATCGAATTTGAACGAACCTTTACTTTGAATCCCGAAGCCATCCAGAATTTACTGAAGACACAAGGAAGCCTAACTATTAATAACAATTTTTATCTAAAAATAGAAAATTTAAGAAACACTTTAAGTTTCATTCCGCTAAAATCAGGCATAAACGATTTTAAATTTTCCCATCCGTTGGGAAGCGTACGAAAAAACAGGCATCAATTTGATCTTTTTATCGGTAACCAAAAAATAAGCTCACTTGTTCCAGATTACGCTTCTAATGAAAGTTGTTCCGAACAGATTAGCGTGTTGGCAGATAACCAGCCAATAACATTAGCGGTTGCTACAGATTTTTTTGTAATGGACGATTTTAAGATTGTTAATCATAATCCTAACATACGTGTTAACATCATCGGCTTTACCGCCAAAGGTGTGAAAGACGAAAGTAATATACCGGTCCGGTTACAGGATTTAGACTCAAATTACTCTATCGATACTTCCAAAAAAAGCTATCGGATAGAGTTTTACCGGGAGAACCGTTTTTGCGGGATGGTCCTGGTACATTTTAAATAGGATAGGGAATGAGTAAAAGCAAGCAGCAGGCTTATTCAACCATCGTTTCAGCCAACCCGTATAAAGGCGATTGGTGCGTTGGTACGTTTAACACGATTTCAAAAACGACTTCTCCTTCATTTTCAAAAGACCAATATGCCGTCTCTTTTCTTAATACAAAAGGATTTATCTATACACTTATAGGAATCAGCAAAAACATTCCCGACGACGATGTATCCGATGCTCTGGAAACCAAGGTGTATGAAGATCTTGCACTGGATATGGCAATTGAATACCATATCCGCCACATCGAGGCACCGCTGCGCGGTACAGAGACGGAACGTTTTTTTCACGTTTTTGTTGTCGATCCTCTGACACTCGAGCAAGAATATTCCGGTGTCGTCAACGAAATAAAATACATTGATCAGATCGTCCCCATTCCGTTACTGCTGAAATCGTTGTACGTCAAAGAACTGATTGACTCGTCCGATATTCACTGTTTCATCTATTTTCAGGAAAATGATGCATTTTTCTGTATTTACAGCGAACAGGAATTTACCTACGCAAAATCGTTGAAATACTCATTGAAACAGATGCATGAACGTTTCTGCGAACTTCTGGGAGAGCAGCTCGATCTTGACCGATTTGAACGCATGCTGGTAGAAGAAGGGTTGAATGCAGCTCATCCCGAATACCAAAAAAACCTTATCAAACTGTTCGGTGAAATTTTTCTTCATGTCAGTGATGTCATGACCTATGCCAAACGGGCATATGACATTAAAAAATTCGACGAAATCTTTATCGGGACAAGTGCGGGAAGCGTCAGCGGATTGGACGAGTACGCACAAACCTATTTGGGAATCAAAACGCTTCCTTTTGATTTTAACTACGGGTTCAATACCAACGGTGCCCGCGTGGATCAGATACATCAGCTAATGCATCTGTACGGCCGTCTGGATGCGGAAGATCGGTATGAATGCAACTTCACTGTTTTCCATCGCCCCCCTCCTTTTTCAGAACGTGACAGCGGCAAGTTCATCCTCGTTATGGCGGCCTCTCTGGCCGCTGCGTTACTCTATCCGGGAGTCTACTGGGGCCTTTCGTATGTTGAAGAGTTTCGCCATGCGATTTTGACCAAAGAGTACGAACAAGTCCATATCGAAAAAATGACTCGCGAAGCGACCGTCAATTTGAAATTGGCCAATAAAAATGCGGCTCAGACATTACTGGATGAACAGACAACTTCCTATAAACAAAAACAGGACACGCTGGTACAGGTACACGATAAAAAAGTAAATTATCCGATGAAAGCCAAGATCATGGCTGATTTTACAAGAAGCTTTAACCAATATCGTGTTCAACTCAAATCCGCTGCGTACAATGAAGATCAAAACGGGACCCTAAAAACGTTCACTTTCGGCTTGACATCGCCGACGACGCAAAACATCACGGCATTACTAAAACACCTGACCGATGCCAAAAGAGACAAATACGATTTTTCGCTTAAAGTCATTTCTTACAATGAAGAAGAAAAATCCTATCTCGGTGAACTGAAGGCGGTAATCAAATGAAACTCAATATTGAAGACTACCTGTACGCTCTAGACAACTCTTTGTCACAAAAAACAGAACGTGACAAGATGATGCTCTATGTAATGATTTTCATGTCTCTTTTTGCCTTTTCGTATCTTTTCTTTTGGGAAAGTTCGGAAGCAAGTTTCAACGTTTCGCACGAAAAAGCACTGAAAATTGAAAAGGATCTGAATTTCGACAAACAGTATCTGGCAGCCAATCCTCCGGAACGAATTGCACAAATCGAACAAGAAACAGCAGAGATCGAACGTCAGCACGCATTGTACGTCCAGTACAATGACTATATTAAAAAACAGCTTGAGCAAATTTCATCGCTTTATTATGATGAAAAAGTATGGGGAGCTTATCTTGACTCGGTTTCGCGCTATGCCCGGGCGCATAATATCAAACTGGCGAAATTCGCAAACACCTTACAAACGGATAACAGTTCATTCGGGCATGTGCTTGATATCAATATTTCGTCCGAAGGGCAGTACAAAAACACTTTGAAATTTGTCAATGCACTGGAACAAAGTTTTTTGGTCGTCGACTTGCATGATTTCAACCTGACTGCCGATGAAAAACTGAGAGGAAATCTGAAAATCTCAGTATGGGGGATTGTAAGACAATGAAAAAACATATCTTATTAGGTATCATCGGAGTTTTCGGCCTTGAAACTTCCATACTTGCCTCGCTGAATAAAACCGGGCCTGTCGTGGTTGCACAGCCGCAAAAAGACAAAGAACTGGCCTGGGTCGATGAACAGATTCAAGCCATTCTACCCGCCAGAATCGGGGTTTCCGACGGACTCATCAATTCCCTTCGCGATCCGATCAAATTAAAAAAACCTGCCGCAGTGGCAACGACGGGGAACAAATTGTTCCCTCCACCCAAACTGGGTTCCGGACTCGTTCTTCCGCCAAAAGTCGTTGAAGAACCGTTGCGATTAACGGCTCTTATGAATAAATCGGCTTTCATCAGCGGCAAATGGTATAAAACAGGCGATTCCGTCCGTGAGTATTCTCTCAGTGAAGTCAAACCGAATTCCGTGTTGTTAACAGGGAAAAAAGGCCAAAAGCTCATTTTGTTTTTGACAAAACAAAACAATAACATCAAAATTACCACAAAATAGGAAAGAATCATGATACCCGTAATCAAACACCATGCTCGCGCATTAATGTTATCAGGTCTTTCGGCTGCCCTTCTTTCACCGGCGCTTCATGCGGACTGTACGTATGAGCTTTTCAACATCGCTTCGGTCAAAGGGACGACCGTCGGCGAGTTCGTCGATCAACTCAGCGAAGAGTGCGGTATGAGTGTCATCGTTGCCGATGCCGAAGCGGAAAAGATCCTCGGCAAAACAATGAACAAAACCTTTCTGAAGAATCTGACGATCAATGAAGTACTTGATCTTATCGTTAAAGAAAACAATCTGCAGTATACGCTTCAGAACAATGTCTTGAGAATTTCGTACCTTCAGACCAAAACGTACAACATCGATTACATCATCTCGGAACGCAAAGGGGTCGGCAGCGCGAATATCACCCTGAGTTCCAACACCGGTACGGCCCAAAACAATACAGCCGGCGCGTCAGGCACATCTGCCGCCGGAGCATCTGGCGGGGCCGGAGCAAAGGGTAAAAACAATGCTTCTTCCGAATCAGGTATTCAAATCACGTCTAACGATGAAGTACTGTTTTGGGAAACATTGGACAAAGAGCTCGAAAGCGTTCTGAACCGTCCTGAGGATGTGTACACGGCCAAGATCCCGATGATCAATAAAAATGCCGGGCTGATTACGGTAACGGCCACAGGGGCACAGCTCAAACGCTTAGATGCCTATCTGGACGACTTGGAAAAGAAAATGCAGACACAAGTCCTCATCGATGTCAAAATGTACAGCGTCGTCTTCAGCGATGCGTCTTCGACCGGTATCGACTGGTCCCAACTTTATGCTTTGCAAAATATCAAATTGGGATTCGATTACGTCAGTAAAAATAATTTGATCGAATTTGAAAACACGCCCGATTTATTAGGTACGACCTCTTTTAAAACAATGGGAGAACAAGCCGTTAATAATGCGCATGCTTTCCAAATGTCTGCAAAAGGAAGTCTGAATGAAGTTATCAAATTTCTCAAAACGCAGGGGGACGTGTATGCGATTTCCAACCCGAAAGTGATGACATTAAACAATCAACCGGCGTTAATAACCGCCGGTACCGAATTGTTTTATAAAACCGTTCAATCCTCAACACTTGCGGGAGGTTCAACCGGAACAACCTCAGAGACAGAAATTGTCAGTTCCGTTTTTTCAGGGGTATTGCTCGACATTACGCCTGAAATATCCAAGGACGGAACAATTACTTTGCGTATCAACCCGTCTATTTCAGAAGTGGCCAGTGATATTTCGGCAAATAACGCGGACCGAAAAATGCCGCCGGACTTAAGCCGTCGTCAGCTTTCCTCCGTCATTTCCGTCAAGGATGGCAACCGTGTCATTTTGGGGGGGCTGATTAACAGCAAAAATGTCAACAATACGAATAAACTTCCTCTCCTGGGAGATATTCCATTGCTGGGATATCTTTTTAAACGCGAAGGGATAACCAAACAAACCGAAGAGATCGTTATCATTATCGAACCGCATATCGTCAAAAAAGAGAATGATAAACTCACTTTGGGAGACTTGGGCTATACCCGTCTTGGAAATAAAATCGAAGAAGAAGCCAAGCAGGAAACAAAATAAGGAATGGTAGAAAATTCCCTTTTCGCAAAGCCGCGCGATCTTTTTGTGGATGTCGTCAACGCCAAAGACTACATCCAGATCGACAGCGTTTCACATATGTACCAATCGTTGAAAAACTCCGTCGAAAAACCGCTTAAGATGATCTTGTTATACGGCAAACCCGGTACCGGGAAAAGCATGCTGCTGCACAAACTGCATTATGACCTTTCCAAACATCAGAAAGTCTTCATGATCGGAACACCGATTGTCGAAGAAGAGGATTTTTTACGCGTTCTGGCACAGCAAATTTTTGGCCATTCCCCCAGAGACGGCATCTCTTTAAACCGTTTTTTGGACATTGCGCAGGCACTAACATTGCCCGATGTACCGATCGTTTTACTGGATGAAGCACAGCTTTATTCTTCTTCATTGATGGAAAAAATTCGTCTGATATCGGATGCCAGAGCCGTCAAATTCGTTATTACCCTTCATAAAACGGACAAAGAAGACATTATTGCCAAAGAACACTTTCAAACCCGGATATGGGAAAGTTTCGAGCTTAAAAACGCTACGGCCGAAGAGCTGAAAGTGTACGTTCAAAAAAAACTCCTAAAAGCTAACTGTTTTGATGTCGCCAACATGTTCAACGATAAAAATATGAAACTGATTACCGCTTTTACCCGCGGCAATTATCGTGAAACGAATAAACTGCTCTTTGCTCTTTTCAGCCTCTATTGCTGGTACGAAGAGAACCATCCCGCCGCGATCAAATACAATGCCCTCAAACCCAAATGGGTAGAAATGGCAGCCATCCATACAGGACTTATCCGTGCTTAATATACATGATTTGGAACGGCGCTGGTTGCGATATAAAATCAAACACTATTTTCCCTATTTCATCGGCGGCACGCTCATACTCCTCGCTTTTGCCGGAATGATGGGATGGTTTGCCACCTCAGCGGGTACCTCCGCCTCATCGCAAGAAGCCGACAATACACACAAGCAAGAAAGTATGCCTGCAGACCATACGACAATGCAAACCGATAGAACGATTCTTGAGCCTTCTATGCGTTTTGTCGAAGCATTTCAAAAAAATGCACCCGTAGTCCAGACATCATCCGCCCCCGTTTTGACTCCAAAACCTGCCATAACTACGCTGCCTCCGCCAAAAATGCTGCAGATGCCTGATCCCGCGCAGTCTCATAGCGTTGCCTCTGCCACCAACCCCGACAAATCGCTTTCGATCAACCGAAATGAGTCCAAAACAGATATTGAAGAGCTTCAAATCCGTTTCAAAGAGACTTCAAATGCCAATTTGGGGCTTTTTATCGCAAAATATCATTACGACCGCGGCAATTATGCCGAAGCCTACAATTACGCGCTGAAAACCAATTCCATTAACAGCAGAATCGATGAAAGCTGGATACTTTTCTCGAAATCGTTGGTTAAATTAGGAAGAACGGAACAAGCCAAAAAGACGCTGCAACTGTATTACCAGCAATCCAATTCCGAAGCGGCCAAAGCGCTGTTGAACTCGATAGAGCATGGGACGTTTAAATGAAATCCTGGATTTTGATTGTATTCTTTGCGGTTTCTCCTCTCCTTCAAGCCGATGCAAGTCAGAAACTTTATGACCTTTATCAAAGAGAGCTATACTCTCAAGGATGTGATTACGGGTATCAAGTGTTCACCCAAAACAAGCGAAACGAAGCCTTCGTTTCGCTGCTGGGGTTTTCATGCCTCAAAGCCGATCATATCGATCGTCTCTCGCCCGTGATATCCGCACTGCACGCTACTCCCGACGCGCGTGCAAACAGCGCTTATTTTTCGTTGCTGCTAATGCAGAAAAAACTGCTGGCGCAGGCGCTTTACGACAACAAGCCGATCGTTAACCTCAAATTCCCGACCAGTGCGCATCTTCTCTCCAAAGTGTTCGAACTCTACCTCAAAAACCCCAAGTCTTCCGATATCGTCAAGGAGTACACCGATCCGCTCAATCCAAGACAAAGCTATAAACTCTATACCACCGATTCCTGGGGGCGCAAGAGCATAGCAATTGATGAATATTATGATAAAATATTAACCATTCATCATGTATATTAGGCAAAGGACACGGGTATGGATCGTATAACACAGGATTTACTTGACAAACGCCATATTACCCAACAGCAAATCGATCGCTTGACAACCAGAGGCGTTCAGGATGACACAATCCTCGAAACACTGAGTAAAGTCGGTGCCGTATCGGTCAATTTCATCAAGCGTTTTATCGTCGAACAAATCCGTCTGGGACGGTACGAACTCTCCATTATCAAAAACTACCATTTTTTAGACGAGGGATCGATCCTCTCTCATCTAGCCGAAGTTATCGAGGTCCCGTTTATTGATCTGGATTCAATCGACATGGACTACCGCTTGGTTGAAAAGATCCCTACCCCTCAGCTCAAACGCTATAACGTACTGCCGATCGTACAGGATGACATGTACGTGACGGTAGTCTTTGCCGATCCGCTCAACATTGAAGCTCAAGAATCGGTACAGCGCCTTTTCCCGAGAAAATCGCTCAAAGTCGCCGTTGCGACCGAAAAACAGATTCAGGCCTATCTGTTCAAAATCGAACTCAAAGACAGCGTCAAGGAACTGGTGACCAATATCCGCAACGAACTGCGCAATATCGGAACCATCGAAGAACAGCAGGAAGCATCATCCATTTTACAGCTTATCGACGTCATCCTCAAGGCCTGCATTAAAGGACGCGCAAGCGACATCCATGTCGAACCGACGGAAAAAAACTGCGTGGTGCGGGGACGGATTGACGGAAAATTGACGGAAATCTTCATTTTTGACCGCGATATTTATCCCCCGCTGGCTTCCCGTATCAAACTGCTTGCCAATCTTGACATCGCCGAACGGCGAAAGCCTCAGGACGGCCGTTTTTCTGCCGTCGTCATGGAAGCCGAATTTGATTTTCGTCTCTCGACGCTCCCCACCATTTACGGTGAATCCATCGTCATGCGTATCCTGGACAAGACAAAAGCTCTCGTCAAGCTTGAAGATTCGGGAATGGACTCGGAAAGCTATCAAAAACTGATCAAAGCGCTGCATTCCCCGTTCGGAATCATTCTGGTCACGGGACCTACCGGAAGCGGTAAGACGACCACTCTGTACGGCGCACTTAACGAGTTGCGTAATGTTGAGGACAAGGTTATTACGGTCGAAGACCCGGTAGAGTACCGGATGAACCTGATTCAGCAAGTCCAGGTCAACCCGAAAGTAGGTCTCTCTTTTGCCGATGCGCTTCGCTCTATCCTGCGGCAAGACCCCGACAAAATCATGATCGGAGAAATCCGGGACCATGAAACGCTCGAAATTGCCGTAAAAGCGGCTCTTACCGGCCACTTGGTCATCTCAACGCTCCACACCAACGATGCGATCAGCGCAATACCGCGGATGGCCGATATGGGGATTGAACCCTACCTCATCAGCGGAGCTTTGGTAGCGGTTCAAGCACAACGGCTGGTGCGGAAAATCTGCCTACACTGTAAAAAAGAAATCGAGATCCCACAAACTCTTCTTCAAGAATACACTGCCTATATCCCCGAGGGCACCGTCTTTTATCACGGAGTCGGCTGTAAAGAGTGTAACGGAACCGGATACATGGGAAGAGAAATGATTTGTGAAGTTCTTCCCGTGACCGAAGAACTTTCCAGTATGATCGCCAGAGGCTCGTCGAAAGACGACATCACCAAACAGGCCAAAAAAGAAGGATTTGTCGGCATGTTTGAAAACGGCATGGCCAAAGCGGTCAACGGAGTCACCACATTGGATGAAATATTGAGGGTAGCCAAAGGATGAAGTATTTTACAGCAACAGTCCTGTCAAAAGGAAAAAAGAGCGAACACGGATTTTATGCCGAGAGTAAAAAAGAAGCCCATTATCTCGCCAAGATCAAATTTAACGGTATGGTTATCAAAGTCGTAGAATCGACCCCTCCGCTGGAAGATCAACTGCGCCGCTTTAAAGACAACCTCTTTTCGAACATCCGAAAACGAAAGCTCAAACAAGACGCCCTGATCGCCGCAATACGCCAGCTTGCCGTTATGACGAACGCCGGAATCTCCATCCACGATTCGCTCAGAGAGATCGCCGATGCTACGACCGATAAAGTCCTGCAAAATGTGTTGGGAACGATGGCGGAGGATATCAATGCCGGGCACAGCCTCTCCAATTCGGCCAATAAGTTCAGCTTCGAACTGGGTACCCTCTCGCTGGCAATGATCGAACTCGGGGAAAAAACGGGTAATATGGCCGAAGCGCTCCATAAATTAGCCGATATGCTCGAAGAGATCCGCCGTAATATCATCAAATTCAAAAAAGCAATGGCTTATCCGCGTAACGTCATGATCGCGATGGCTATCGCTTTTACCGTACTAATCTCATACGTTGTACCGCAGTTCAAGGCAATTTTCGAGCAGCTTCAAGCGGAACTTCCGTTACCGACCAAAATTTTGCTGTTTTTGGAACACCTTTTCAACACATACGGCCTGTATGTTTTGGCCGCAATCGTTATTTTCATCATGGTGTTCCGTTATATGCTCAATCACAACCGTGACTTCCGCTACAAATGGCATCAACTTCTACTGCGGCTGTATCTCATCAAGAGCATTATCATGTTTGCAACGCTAAACCGTTTTACACTGGTATTTTCAGAACTTGTCCGTGCCGGTATCCCGATCGCCGACGCACTGGATACGTCGATCGGTATGATCGAGACACTCCCGTTGCAGGAAAAACTGCAGACAGTCCGCCAAACCGTCGAAAAAGGCGGAACGTTGTATGCGGGATTGGCCGAAACGAAACTTTTCGAGAACATGATTATTCAAATGATTTCGGCCGGGGAATCAAGCGGTCAGCTCGATGCCATGATGCAAAAGGTCATGGAGTATTATAAAATGCGTTTTGATGCCATTATCGACGGCCTTTCGGAGGCGATTGAACCGATCATGCTCCTGATCATTGCAGCCATGGTCGTTCTGCTGGCATTGGGTATTTTCCTGCCGATGTGGGAGATGGGGAACGCCGTACAGGGACGCCGCTAACAGAAGGTTTCAGCCCTCTTCGTTCGAACCTTTGGCGACGAGGGCATTGTACGTCTCGTCTTTGGGAATCAGTCCCGCTTCGTACAAAAATTGGGAAGGGACGAAGTTTGTCTTCTTGATTTTGTCGAATTTGGCGAAGCTGAGGTACAGTCTGTCTTTCGCCCGTGTCACCGCGACGTAAAAAAGGCGTCGTTCTTCTTCGATGCTGCCGCTTCGACTCATCAGCTTACGGTTCGGAAACCGCCCGTCCATCAAATCGATCACATAAACTTCCTGATATTCCAACCCTTTGGAAGCATGGATACTCAGCAGATGAACCCCTTCCCCCTGCGTCAAGTCCTGCGATCCCAGCACCATAGCGTTCAGAAAACGTTCATGTTCCTTATACGGGCGCGAAAGCTCGAACAAAAGGGTCGCTTTGCGCAATATTCGCTCCTTTGCTTCCTGCTTCGCCCGCTCATCCACCGCCCCGTTTTCATTCATCGCCCGACGGGTAGAAAGCTGTTCGACGGTATGCGCGTACAATCCCGAAACGGCGATTTTTTGGACCGCTGCTTTAGGCTCCTGCACGTTACGCAGCTGTTTGAACAACAGATACATATCGTTGAGGAATATGGCGCTCTCTTTGGTCAGTTTGGAATGCTTGAAAATGGGGTTCGTCAAAAACATCAAATCGATCGAGAGTTTGGCGAACCGCCCCGCACTTCCCATTTCGGCATAATCGTCGAACAGCCCCAGCTGATGATTCAGCTTGCGTTTCTCGAACGGATTGCTGATCTCCATGTCGGGAGAAAAAAGCCCCTTGAAAAACGAACCGTGCCCCAGTTTCTGCAACGCGACAAAGAGCTCTTTCGCCACCGCGCTTCCGACTCCTTTGGCGTAATCGAACAGATGGATAAAAGCCATCATATCCGATTCATTGACCAAAAGGGTGTAGATGTCCAAAAGGGCTTTGACCTCCTTGGAATCAAAAAAGCTCACCCCCCCGCGACGGCGGCAGGGGATACCGAGTTCGCGCAGCGCTGCTTCGATCCCGTCGGCAGAAGCGTTGTTGCGAAAGATAACGGCAATCTCGTCACGCGGCGTGGAAGAGTCGCCGATCATCTGCGCGATCCCGTGATACTGGTCGAACAACTCATCGTAAATCAGCAGCGTCGGGTTTTGCGCTTCGGCCGTACGGGTCACTTCTAGCGCTTTGGGATAGATACGCTCGTTATACGCAATGACCGTATTGGCCAATGAGAGGATCGGAACGGTGGAACGGTAGTTTTTGTTCAGCGTATAGACTTGCGCGCCGGGATAGTTTTTGCTGAACGATCCGATAATCGAGATATCGGCTCCGTTAAAGGCGTAAATACTCTGGTCATAATCCCCGACGCAAAAAAGCGAGGGGGGCTTCATCGCGTTGATCAGCGTCCCCTGCAACGCATTCGTATCCTGGTATTCATCGATCAAAACTTCTTTGTACCCCAGATCGCTTTGGGCGGCAAGGTCGCGCATCAACAGCAACAGATCGTTAAAATTGACGAATCCGTACTCACGCTTAAGCGTTTCGAACTCATCCACGATATCAGCATAGATCGCCGCATACACCGCGTGTTCGTCCTGACGCGTCGTAATCCACTCTTCAAAATTGATGTTCAATTCGGTATTTTGGTAAAAAGAATAGACGTCATAGAGGTAATTGGCACCGTACGCGGGAGTGGCACAGTCGATGTGGGTAAACGTCCGTTTTTCATAGACGCTTCGAAAAAGAGTTTTCAGCTCACGCTGCTGCTTGAGAACGACTTTCCCCTCTTTACGCTTGAGCCATCGGTAACTCACCGCATGGAATGTCCCCGCATCAATTTTGGAGGCAATCTCCCGCCCGAAAAAAGTTGCCACCCGCTCGACCATCTCTTGCGCCGCTTTGTTGGTGAACGTCAGCAGTAAAATCTGCTCAGGCCGTACGTCTTGAGATAACAGATACGCAATTCGCCCGACAATGGTAGACGTTTTTCCCGTTCCCGCCGAAGCGATGATCAGATTATGACCGTACGGTGCGGTGGCGGCGGTATGCTGCTGAGGATTGAGGCGGGAAAGAGGCAAAGGGCTCCTTAAAGCCCTCGGTAATGCGGGCTTTTACGACTTGAAATTTTTGATCGGCTCGGCATATCCGAATCCGGGATAGTCTTTGGCATTCAATACGGCTTGCGCCATCGAAGCATTGTCTTGATTGAAAATCAGCGGGGCAAGAAAATTGACGCATGACTCATCGAGAGGGTTTTGAATTACGACGATATTATATACAAGCACGTTTGAATTTTCATTAATATCCAACAGAACGCGAACGGACTTCGGAAGATCAAATGAATATTCGCGTAACGCATAGGGATTGACAAGGGTAAAGCTCACCTGTTCGTCTTCCCCTCTCAGAATCGAAAACAGCTCGTCAAACGGTTGCAGCTCCACCGTCTTTAAATTTTCAAATCCCAATATATCGGCTTTGACATTGTATTTCACGCATACCCCTTTATCCATATTAGTGTCACAAATAAAGCAAATCCCGTTCCCATG
>NZ_JQGL01000116.1 GCF_000747095.1 Sulfuricurvum sp. MLSB | reverse complement strand
AGAACGTTGTGTTTGATGAAGACGGCAACGTCCATTACCATGACGGATCAAAAACCGAAAATACGCGTGTTTCCTACCCGATCGAGCACATCGAAAACCATCAGCCCAGCCTTCAGGCTCCGCACCCGAAAAATATCATTTTCCTATCTGCCGATGCGTTCGGCGTACTCCCTCCGGTAAGCAAACTGACCAAAGAGCAGGCAATGTATTACTTCATGAGCGGTTACACTGCCAAAGTTGCCGGAACCGAGCGCGGGATCACCGAACCGGTGGCTACGTTCAGCTCATGTTTCGGTGAAGCGTTCCTTCCGCTGCATCCAACAGTCTATGCCAAACTTTTGGGTGAAAAAATCGACCAGCACGGCGTTAACGTCTATCTTGTAAATACCGGCTGGACCGGCGGCGGATATGGTGTCGGAAAACGGATGAGCATCAAAGATACCCGTGCGTGCATCAATGCAATCCTCGACGGTTCTATCCGTGAAAGCGAATTTGATACGACCAATACGTTCGGTTTTCATATTCCAAAAACACTTGGCAGTATTGATCCCGTCATTCTCAATCCGCGCAACGCATGGGAAGACAAAGACGCTTACCTGGTCCAGCGCGATAAACTGGCTGCTATGTTCATCGAAAACTTCAAAAAATACATCGGCAATGCCAACAGCGACTTCGATTATTCTACAGCCGGCCCGCAACTCCCTTAATTCTTTTTTCTTACTCTCCATCCGTGTACTTTTCTTTTTCCCGAAGAAAAGTACGCACGCTTTTTTAGAAAAAATATCTCTCAGAATAAATCAATAAAAATCAATCGGCTTGGAACTTTAGAAGCGATATAGAATAAAAGAAGAGCGAGAAAACGTGCGGGGCCTCAAAGCCCTGCGCGAGAAATTAGCAAGAGTAGGTAGTTTTGAACTCGAACGCAGTCGGACGAGCTTCGTAAGGCCATACTTGTGTTTCGAATTTGTAATGCTGATATGTGTCAATGAACAAATCTGTCATAACAGGTTTGAGGAACTCGTTGTCACGAATCAATGCTTCGAGTGAACCGCGGAGCGTATGCGGCATCTGCGGGATACCTTTTTCACGGATCTCGTCAAGGCTGAGTTCGAACAAATCTTCGTCCATCGGTCCTACCGGTACCATTTTGTTTTTGATACCGTCAAGACCGGCAAGAAGCATCGCCGTAAACGCAAGGTACGGACATGCAGTTGAATCCGGGAAACGCATTTCAATACGTGTCGCTTTTTCACCCGCACCGTATGGAACGCGGCAAGAAGCAGAACGGTTTTGGCTTGAGTACGTCAGAATTGACGGTGCTTCAAATCCGGGGATAAGACGTTTGTATGAGTTGGTTGACGGGTTTGTAAATGCTGCAACCGCACGCGCGTGATGGAAAATACCGCCGACATAGTGAAGTGCCGTTTCAGACAAGTTGCTGTAACCGCCTTCTTTATAGAACGTGTTTTTGCCGTCTTTCCAGATTGATTGGTGAACGTGCATACCGCTTCCGTTATCTCCGTAAAGAGGTTTCGGCATAAAGGTAACCGTTTTGCCGTTCAGGTGGGCAACCATTTTGATAACGTATTTGAGTTTTTGAACATTATCCGCCGCTTCGACAAGAGTGCCGAATACAACGCCGATTTCACCTTGACCCTGAGCAACTTCGTGGTGACCGAGGACAACTTCGAGACCTACTTGCTCAAGTACCATCATCATCTCTGCACGAAGATCGACCATTGTGTCGGTCGGAGCTACCGGGAAATATCCCCCTTTTGTTCCGGGGCGGTGACCCGTGTTGTAGCCGTCTTGGAACGATTTGCCGTGATTCCATTCACCTTCTTCGGTGTCAACTTCATAATAAGAGCAGTTGATTTCGTCGCGGATTTTGACATCGTCGAATACGAAGAATTCATTTTCAGGACCGAAATACGCAACATCGCCGACACCGGCATTAGCAAGGTGCTCAAGCGCTTTTTTAGCGATAGAACGCGGGCATTTTTCGTACATTTGACCTTTGTAGATATCGTAAACGTCACAGAATACGACAATGGTCGGATCAGCGGTGAACGGATCCATAAATGCTGAAGGAGCGTCCGGTTTCAAAAGCATATCCGAACGGTTGATCGGCTGCCATGCATCGATTGACGAACCGTCAAACGGAAGACCGTTTTCAAATTGACCCGCGTTAACCGCACTCATGCGATAGGTCACATGGTGCCATGTCCCTTTCATATCGGTGAAGCGGAAATCAACGAACTGTACATCGTTCTCTTTACAAAAACTGAAAAACTCGTCTACGCTGTTTACGAATTTACCCATGCATTTCTCCTGAAATATTTTAAAGTGACGCAGTATACCGAAATAACCCCTAAATGAGACAAAAACAGGTGATTAAAATTTAATCAATTCGCGGTCCCGACCCCGATAGAGCGCACATTTCGTATAGCCGTATTGTCTCGCAACGGCTTCAACCTCATCGCTGTACAAACCGACCTGATCCGGGCGGTGAGCATCGGATCCGAACGTGATCGGAATCTCCAATTCGGCGATTTCTTCCAATAATGACGGAGAAGGATAGGCTTCCGCAATGGGCTTGCGCCACCCTGCAACGTTGATTTCGATGACCATATTCGCCCGCTTGATCGCTTTGAGGGCATCGCGAGCCAAAAAACGGATGTCCGTTTTGGGGAGGTATTTGAACACTTTTAGCAAGTCCAAGTGCCCTACGATATCGAAACGGCCGCTCTTGGCCATCGTTTCCACCAATTCAAAATAGCGTCGGTAGATCGCGTCAATATCTGCCCTCTGATAACGGCCGATAAACTCAGGATTGTCAAATCCCCATTCATCGATGAAGTGAACGCTTCCGATGAGATAATCACAGGAACGTTCCAGCACCTGCTCATCCATATAGCCCGGAAGGAAATCGACCTCATATCCCATCAAAACGGCAATTTTGTCGCTATAGCGTTCCTGTGCATCATACACCCACGCTTCATATTGTGCCATCTCATCAAAGCTCATTCGATACTGAGGGTCAAAATGCATCGGGGCATGATCGGAAAAGCCGAAATACTGAGTTCCGCACGCAATAGCGGCCTCTACGTATTCGTCTACGGTGCCCGTAGCGTGGTTGCATAACGCCGTATGATTGTGAAGATCAACTTTCATGGCCCCTCATCTGAAAAATAAAGATTTATCATGATATTATAGTGCAATTTTTTGTTGAGGTTACCGCTATGACGCAAGAAGAGCTAGACGCATTGATGAACGGCGATATGGATTTGGACGAAGGGTTCGAAGAGCATGAACTTCCCCAAACGAATGCCGTAGAGAGCGAAGATGCTCCCTCTGAAGAACCGGATCCGAACGGTTATCGGGTTTCTGCTATGAGCAGCTGGCCCCCGCCGCCGCCGACGGATGACAATAAAATGGTCCATCAGCTCGATGACGTTACCAAAGAGAGTGAGCAAAAAGCAACCGAAATTTTTGATTTGATCGAAACGATCAGCAATGATCTCAGTGACGGTGAAAAACAGATCAAAAAAGTCAATGCCGTTATTCAAAGCAATATCGAACTTTTCGAAACGCTTGCCGCTAAATTTCCGCATGTGGAAGCATTTAAAACACAGCTGACGAAAAATCAGGACGCGGTGGAAGAAGCGGATGCGATTCTCGAGATGCTTCAAAACGGCGGCGACACCATCATGAACGTCATGGACATCATGCAGTATCAGGATATCCATCGCCAGAAAATCGAGCGTGTCATCAACGTAATGCGGGCCCTTTCAACCTACATGAACCACCTTTTTGCCGGTAAAATCGACGATTCCAAACGGGTCACTTCCGCAGTCCATCTCCCCGGAGATACAACGACGGAAGAAGTCGTCAGCAGCGATGATATCGAAGCCTTGTTGGCGTCGTTCGGAAAAAAATAAATTTTTTGGCGCGTGCACGGTTTGCCGTGCCGGTTTCACTTCCCATTTGCTCCTAAAAAAAGTAACCCCAAACTTTCATCCTACGAATAACTTTTTTAAGATAAAATTCCCCCACTATTTTACAGACGGGAAAATCATTGAAAAAAGTCGAACTCCTCTCCCCTGCGGGAAATCTTGAAAAGCTCAAAATCGCGATCGATTACGGCGCGGATGCCGTATACGGCGGCGTCAGCCATTTTTCGCTCCGTATCCGCTCGGGCAAAGAGTTCGATATGGAGAGTTTCAAAGAGGGGATCGACTACGCCCATTCGCGCGGAAAAAAAGTCTACGTCACTATCAACGGATTCCCGTTTAATTCGCAGTTGAAGCTTCTCAAAGAGCACATTGCCCAGATGGCTTCGCTCGAGCCCGATGCATTCATCGTTGCAACGCCGGGGGTACTCAAACTTGCCCATCAGATCGCGCCCCATATTCCGCTGCATCTCTCGACTCAGGCCAACGTCATGAACGTTCTCGACGCACAAGTCTATTACGATATGGGAGCACGCCGAATCATAGCCGCACGGGAAATTTCGCTCAAAGACCTGGTGCAGATCAAAGCCGAACTCCCCGACCTCGAAATCGAAGTTTTTGTCCATGGGTCAATGTGTTTTGCCTACAGCGGACGGTGTCTGATCTCGACCTTGCAAAGCGGGCGGGTTCCCAACCGCGGAAGCTGTGCCAACGACTGCCGATTTCCGTATGAGATGTATGCCGCCAATCCCGAAACGGGGACCCTGTTCAAACTCGTCGAAGACGAGGGAATCGGCACTTACATTATGAATTCCAAAGATCTTAATCTCGCTTCGCACATCAAAGAGATCCTCGACGCGGGATGCATCGATTCGCTCAAAATCGAAGGGCGGACCAAAGCCCCGTATTATGCCGCCATTACCGCAAAAGTATATCGCCGGGCAATCGATGATTATTACGCAGGACAATTCGACGGCGATGCCTATCAGCGCGAACTGAACACCATGCAAAACCGCGGCTTTACCGACGCGTATCTGATCAACCGCCCGTTTGAAAAACACGACACCCAAAATCTTGATTGGTCGATGATGATGGGTTCCCATCAGGTGAGCGGGCTTGTCGATGACACCGGAAAATATTTCGAATGCAAATATAAAACGTTTCCCGGTGATTCGATGGAATTAGTGTTCCCCGAAGGCTCGGCGATAGAAGCCGTCGACAACGAAATCGGTACCATTTGGGAAGAAAACGGCCAATGGAACATTACGTTCAAACAGCTCCTGGCTGAAAGCGGTAAGGTGTGGGATCAGGTTCACAGCGGCAATCTCAACCGTTTTACCCTCCCTTCCAAACTGCCGCCGTTTACCTTTTTCCGTATCCCCGCTACCGAGGATATGGGCACCGTTACAAAACATTAAAACCAACACAGGAGCATTACTTGAAATTTGTATCGATCATTATGGGAAGCAAAAGCGATTTCGACGTTATGAAATCGTGTTCGGAGACGCTTGAAGCGTTCGGCGTTCAGTATGAACTGATCATCTCATCGGCCCACCGCAGCCCTGAGCGTACCAAGGATTACATTGCCAAAGCCGAAGCCAAAGGGGCACAGGTCTTTATCGCAGCCGCCGGCATGGCAGCCCATTTGGCCGGTGTGCTTGCGTCCAAAACGATTAAACCGGTTATCGGCGTTCCGATGAGCGCATCGGCGCTGAGCGGTATCGACGCTCTTCTCTCAACCGTACAGATGCCTGCGGGGATGCCAGTTGCAACCGTCGCCATCGGGAAGGCCGGAGCCATCAATTCAGCGTACCTTGCGATGCAGATCATGGCGCTCGAGAACGAAGAACTCCGTATGAAGCTTCAGGAAGACCGTATCTCCAAAGCAAAAAAAGTCGAAATGGATTCTCTCGAAATCGAGACCATACTATAAGTGTCATGCACTTTCCGGGCAAAGCCCGGAAAGTGGCAGGGGCAAATGTCCCTACAACCCCCTGAAACGTCCCATATCTTTCGGATACGGGAGAAAAACTGTCCTTGAAATCTACGCTAACGCTATGTTTTTCCCCTTCTGCTAACCGCATCAGCTTTTCGGTACACTTTTTGCTAAACTTCCGTAACAACATACAAACAGGCGGTTAAGCATGCAGGGGCATTGGATAAGTATCGACGAATACGCACGGTTGGCACAAATGGATCGAAGCGAAGTCGAAACGCTGATCGTCCGGGGCAAGCTCACCACCGTTGTCGAAGACGGAACAGTTTTCATCGATCCGGGTCAGGGGATGGCCGGTATCGTCCCCTCCACGCTGCATGAGCTCAGCGCATCCGAGGCCGACGTGACGATGGGCGCCAATTTCGTCGAAAAAACAATCGGAACGATTATCAACCTCCACGAAAAAGTGCTTATCGCCAAAGAAGAGACGATCGAATCGATCAAAAATGAAAATGACTTTCTCAAGGAAGCACTGGCATCCTTGCAGGAACTGTATGAAGAAGACCGCAAAACCATCGCCACCCTCACCGAGCAGCTTCGCCTTTCTCAGGAAGAAGTGGAGTTCATGCGCCGCAAGTACAAGCTGATGTGGGGTAAAGTCATCGACGAATACGGTGCGGAAAAAGCGTGACCATTCAACCCGAATGTATAGGGTGCATTGCCGCCCAGAGCCGTAGGGTATGCGATGCAATCCGGGCAGACGAAACGCTGCATGCCAAGATTACCGGCTATGTCGACACCAAGCTTGAACACGCCGATTTTACGTTGTCGCCGCCTGTGCTGGCCGCACCGCTGTACGAAGCAATGGCGCAGATAGCGGGAAAAGCCGATCTCTACGACGAACAAAAAAACCATGCTACCGAACAGGCACGCGAATACCTCCCCTATTTACGGGAAATGATCGAACGCAGCAACGATCCGTTGATCGCAACGCTCAAAACGGCGGTTGTCGGCAATGTCATCGATCTGGCCGCAGAAGTGAGTTTCGATCTGCACGATGCTATCGCATCGGTCTTTGATACGCCGTTTGCCTCGGACGATTCAGAACCTTTGCGAAAGGCATTGGAAAAGGCAAAAACACTGCTCTATATCGGGGATAATGCGGGGGAACACATTTTTGACGCGCTCGCCATCGAAACCCTCAAAAAGCTCTATCCCCGCCTAGAGATCACCTATGCGGTTCGAGGCAATCCGATTATCAACGACGTGACAATGAAAGAAGCGCTTGAAGCCGATATGAACGCTATCTGTACGCTGTGCGACAGCGGTGTTCCGACTCCGGGATTTGTCTATGAACTTGCAACGTCCGAGGCACGGCATTTGTTCGATACCGCCGATGTGATTATCGCCAAAGGTATGGGAAACTACGAATGTATGACTCCGCTTCGCCGCAACGGAATATGCTTTCTTCTTAAGGTCAAATGCAGCGTCGTTGCCGCTTCGCTTGGAAGAGCAATCGGCGATATCGTCTGCCGTTTCGACTAAAGAACGCAGATCCGGTTACGTCCTTCTTCCTTGGCCTGATACAATGCCTTATCTGCCCGTCCCACAACACTCTCGATCCGATCGTCGCCTCGGCACTCGCTGATGCCGAAACTGCACGTCAACGTGTGAATTGCCTCAAAGTCAAACGTATTGATGATGGACTGGATTTTCAATGCCACCTGATGCGCACCCTCAGCGTCGGTTTCGGGACAGATAATGATAAATTCTTCTCCTCCCCATCGTCCGACGGTGTCGGTCTCCCGGATATGACCGCGCAGAATCTGCGCAATACTGACAAGCGTCTTGTCACCCACCAGATGGCCATAGGTATCATTCACCCGCTTAAACCAGTCGATATCGACAACAATAACCGCGTAAGGCCTGCGGTTTCTCTGATAATAGGCGTGGCATTCTGCCAGTTTTTCATCCGTCTTGATCCGATTGGGAAGCTTGGTCAACGGATCCGTAGATGCCATCTGAAGCAATTTGAGGTTATATTTCCCCAACTCGAATTGACGGTACATAAAAATGGCGATAATCAAAACCGCACCGAAACCGATTCCGTAAGCCCAACGATAGTCAATACGATCTTCATAGGTCACGGCAATGTAGCGATTAAAAATTTTCTGTCGTTCTGAGGGCGTGATCGAATCGATCCCTTTGTCAATTATCGATTTCAGCTCGGGATAATCGTTTCGAATCATCATCCGAACATCAAACATAAACTCTGTCGTTCCTGATATTTTCAAATCCACATAATGATATTCATTCATGAGATACGCCACTACGGGCAGGATATCGATCACCGCATCCACTCTTTCGGAGCTGAGCATCTTCAACCCTTCACGGGTATCGTCCACTCCGACGATATGAATCTTGGGATACTGTTTTGCCACCGAATCCGCAACGCTGTAGCTATTTCCGATAGCTACCTTTTTCCCTTCCAGAGCCGAAAGCCCCGGTAAGAAATCGATCTTTTTATTGGTCACGATGACATTCGGAAACGAGGCGTAGGGCTTGGAAAAAAGAGCATAAGGCTCTTTGTCCGAAGAAATCGACGTTCCGAGTGTCACATCAGCCGTTTTGGTTTTAATCGCATCCAATACCCAGTTCCATGTAGGAGCAGGGACAAAAGTGGCTTCCATACCGCTGCGCTGAACGATCAAAGACCAAAAATCGTTCGCTATTCCCGTTAAGACCTCCGGCTGTGTTTCCGAACGGAAATTAAACGGAGGCCAGCTCAACGTCGATACATAACGTATGTTTTTTATCTGCAAAAAAGCACGCTCTTCTATGCTTAAAGGGATCGTGACTCGGGAATTATCCTCGTATACAAAGCTTTGTAACCGCTCCTCATCCTGAGGAATCCCCATCACCTTGTAAATGTCTGAAATCCGCCGGAATTTATCCAGATCCATAGCTCCGAGCGGCTTATTTTCGTGATAAGCAAGGCTTTTGAGGATTTGACCTTCATACACCAGACTTTCGTGTGATTTACGCTGAGTGTTGTAATGCTTTTCGATCAGCCGTGCCGTCTCGTCGATATGGGCAAACGCATACCGCCACCCTTTGAGAGTTGCGGTCACAAATGCACGGACACGGTCAGGATGAGCTCGGATCTCTTGCTCCGTCGTAAACAGGATATCGCTGTAAAAATCGAATCCATACTGTTCGGGATTGATCATATTCGTCTCAATCCCTTTTTCTTTAAGCACAAACGGTTCATTGGAAACGTAACACGCCATGACATCGGTTTTGCCGTTGGCGATATCAAGCGGATTATAGCTGTGCTCGATGAATTTCAACTCCTCCATCCGCATCCCCTGCGAATTGATCATTGCGCGAATTGCGATAGTATCCTGAAAATCCTGGGTCATCATGATGCGTTTACCGATCAAATCACGCGGGGTACGGATATTGGCCGATTTTTTTGAGAGAAGGACAAACGGGGAACTTTGAAAAATAGCGGCAAGGGCAACGACCGGTTTGCCGCTCATCCGATCGACCAAAAGAGAAGATCGTCCGATTCCGTATTCGGAACGGCCTTCCGTTACTTCATCGACGACCAGTCTTTTCGGATCGAATTTGACAATCTCTACATCAAGCCCGGCATCTCGATAAAAGCCTTTTTCTTTGGCGACATAATATCCCGCAAATTGAAATTGATCGGCCCACTGAAGCTGCAATGAAACTTTTTCAAGGGGCTTTTGGGCGTACAAAAGAGCCATGCCGGCAATGAAAAGTATCCAGAAACGGACCATAAGTGCCTGCTTTTAATGATTTTAGTGGCTTTATGATAGATGTTATTGTATTAAGAACCGCTTTGCGGCGCAAACAAGTTATGGCGTGCGGTTTTGGTATAATGGCGTAAATTTTTTCGCGGGATGATTTATGATAACGTTTGGTGATTTGCTATTGAAACTGCAACAATTTTGGAATGAACAAGGGTGCGCCATCGTACAACCTTACGATGTCGCGGCCGGTGCGGGGACGTTCCATCCGGCTACTTTTTTGCGTTCGTTGGATTCTCAGCCCTGGTCGGTAGCCTACGTCGCCCCAAGCCGTCGCCCTACGGACGGGCGCTACGGCGAAAACCCGAACCGTCTGGGAAGCTACTACCAGTTTCAGGTATTGATCAAACCGAGTCCCGAAAACATTCAGGAGCTTTACCTCAAAAGTCTCGAATACCTGGGACTCAACCTTGCCGATCACGACATCCGTTTCGTCGAGGACAACTGGGAGTCTCCGACCCTCGGTGCCTGGGGTCTGGGTTGGGAAGTATGGCTTAACGGGATGGAAGTGACGCAGTTCACCTACTTCCAGCAAGTCGGAGGGGTCACCTGCGATCCCGTCGCCGTCGAGATCACCTACGGAACCGAGCGGCTGGCCATGTACCTCCAAGGCGTTGATACGGTATTCGATATCGTCTGGAGCGAAAACAAATACGGCAAAACCCTCTACCGCGATATCCACAAAGAAGGGGAGATCGAGTTTAGCAAATACAACTTCGAAATCGCCGACACCGCGATGCTTTTTGCCGAATTTGAAGCCAAAGCGGCCGAGTGCAAACGGTGCCTCGAAGCCGGTCTCCCGCTCCCTGCGTACGACCTGTGCATGATGGCCTCCCACACCTTCAACACCCTCGATGCACGCAAAGCGATCTCGGTCACCGAACGGGCCAACTACATCCTCAAAATCCGCGAACTCGCCAAAGGGTGTGCGGAGCTGTACAAAGAGCAGGAAGAGGAACGGGTCAAGCGCGTGAAGGCTTGATCTGAATTTTCCCCGCTTCTCCCGCATATTGCCCGATAAATCTCCCTACTGCCGAATTTTCGCTACAATCGCCCCATGCAAACCCTGATCGGCCAAATCGACAAAATCATCTATGAAAACGGCGGCTTTTTCATCGCTCTTCTCCGCAGCGGCGAAAAAATCAGCGCCCACTATTACGAGAGCGACGTCGCACACCTTGTCGGGGCTGCCGTCACCCTCAAAGGAAACTGGGAAGAACACCGCCAGTACGGAAGGAGTTTCAAGGCCGAATCGCTCCTCGTCAATCAGCACGAACTCTTCTTTTTTCTCAACCGGGTCGTCAAGGGATTTACAAAAAAACTCACCGCCGAACTGATCGAGCGCTACAGTACCGAGGGGCTGATCGATATCCTTGACAACGACTGCCAGCGTTTGATGGAGATCAAAGGGATGAGCGCCAAACGGCTTGCCAAACTCTCATCCGGATGGAAACAGTTTCGCTCGATGCGGCTGCTCGGGGAATATCTAGCCCCCTACGGCGTCACCCCCTCTTTGCTGCGCCTTATCGCCGAAGCGATGAAAAATGTCGGCGACCCTATCGAAGCGATCCGCTCCAATCCCTACGGACTGATGCGCATCAACGGCATCGGGTTCAAAAAAGCCGACGAAATCGCACGGAATATGGGCATTATACCTGACGATCCCCGACGCATCCAGTCAGCCATGGAATACACTCTCGGCGAACACTGCGAGCAGGAAGGAAACAGCTGCATCGAGCGCAATACCCTCTACGACAAACTCGATATGCTACTCGAACTCGGAGATCACGACCGCTACAACGAAGCGCTCGAAGACCGGGTCCGCGAGGGAAACATTATCCGGCTGCGCAGCGGCAAACTCTCCCCTACCCGAATCTACGAAGCCGAAACATTTCTCCTGGAGCAGTTTGAAAAACGGGGCAAAATCTCCCATCCGCCGCTCTGCGACACTCTGGAGACGTTTTTAAAAGAACACACACTGAACCTCGGAGAACAGCAGTACGAAGCACTTCGCCTGATCAACGGCGGGGCGGGGCTGATACTACTTGTGGGGTATGCCGGGACGGGAAAAAGTACGACCGCCAAAGCATTGCTCGATCTTTTGGCTACCCGCCACGACCCGAATTTCATCATGACCTGCGCCCTCAGCGGCATCGCATCCCAACGGATACGGGAACGCAGCGGCTATCAAAGCTCGACCATCCAAAGCCTGCTGGTACGGTTTGAATCGCACGACACCATGCCCTATCAAGTAATTTTGATAGATGAAGCGTCGATGATCAATTCGGCCCTTTTCGCGCGCCTTATGGCCAAAATCGATCCCGATGCGACCGTGATTATCGTCGGCGACGACGCGCAGCTCCCCCCCATCGGAGCAGGCAATCCCCTCAGCGATGCAATTGCCCTGAATCTGGCTCCAACCGTCATGCTGACGCAGATTTACCGCCAGCGCGACGATCAGGCGATTGCGCTGATCGCCAACGACGTCCGCCGCGGTATCATCCCCTCCTACAAAGAGCCCTACGATGATTTTGCCTTCATCCCTATCGACATTCCCAACCGCCATGCCCTTAAAAACAGCCTCAATGCCGATGCGTTCAGTGAAGCGGTGCAGATGCACGCCCAAAATATTCTTGCCAAAATTGCCGAAGTAACACTGGAACATCTCGGCGAATCGCGGGAAAAACTCCATTCCAAACAGATCCGCGAATACCTCAGCGCATTTCAAGTCCTCTCTCCGATGCGGGCCAATACGCTCGGAGTCGATAACCTCAATACGGTCCTTCAAGACTATTTTAATCCCAATCCGAAAAAGAAGATTACGACCCGTCGCGGCGAATTGCGGCTGATGGATAAAGTCGTCCATGTCAAAAATGAAAATATCCTCTCCTATACTCCCGAAGAGTTTAAAGAAGGAAGCGAACCAAGCGAACGGCGGATATTCAACGGCATGTGCGGATTGGTGTTTCGCATCGACGATGAAGAAGAACTCGCCTACGTCTACTATCCCAACGAAGAGCTGATCGTCCAATATAAATTTGAGGGGATCGGAGAGCTGCTTAACCTTTCCTACGCACTAAGCATTCATAAAGTTCAGGGAATGGAATATGAGCGGGTTGTCATCGTCATGAGTTTTTCGCATCATATCATGCTCAACACCAAACTCCTTTATACCGCCCTCACCCGTGCCAAACGCCATTGTATTCTGATCGGCGAAAGCGGAGCCTTCGAATCGGCATGTCGACGTCTCGAACATACAAAGCGCTCCACAGTTATTCAGGAATTATCTAAAGGATAATTTTTATCATTTAGATAACTTGTGTTATACTCTTTTCATAGATAAATTCGTCCAAAGGATCTTAATATGAAAGCATTGATGATTTCAGCCGTCGTTGCCACCGCCGTCATGGACGCTTCACTGATCGATGAAGCCAAAAACGCCGGTCTCAAACCGATTCCGGCTAATAAAAAAGCAGTCGAAAAGTTGACCTCCAATCCTAAAAACCCTACCACTGCCGCGAAAGTGGAACTGGGGAAAATGCTCTATTTTGAGCCTCGCCTCTCCAAAAGCGGACTGGTTAGCTGTAACACCTGCCACAACCTTGCTACAGGAGGAGTTGACGGGATGGCTGCAGCCATCGGCCACAAATGGAAAGCCAATCCTCACCACCTAAGCTCGCCGACGGTCTATAATGCCGTATTCTACAGCCAGCAGTTCTGGGACGGACGCAGCCCACATCTCGAAGATCAAGCGCAAGGGCCGATGCAGGCAGCGCCTGAGATGGCTGCTCCGAAAGATCATGTCGCAAACGTCGTCAACTCGATGCCGGCATACGTCAACACGTTTAAAAAAGCCTACGGTAACGATGTGAAAATCACCTTCGAAAAAATTGCCGATACCATCGCCGTTTTTGAACGGACTCTTATCACGCCGTCTCGCTATGACGATTTCCTGAACGGGAACAAAAAAGCCCTCACTGCCGCCGAGCAAAAAGGGCTCAAAACCTTTATCGACAAAGGGTGCACAACATGTCACAACGACATTGCGCTGGGCGGAACGATGCAGGCGTTTGGTGTTACGGGTCAATACAAGCATATGAATGTAGGTGATTTCAAAGGAGATGCCAACGGATTGGTACGTGTACCGACACTGCGCAACGTGACCGAAACGGCGCCGTATTTCCACAACGGCCAGATCGCGACACTTTCCGAAGCGATCAAAGAGATGGGACGCATCCAGCTGGGTGTCGATCTGAGCGACAAAGAGACCGCGGAGATCGAAACGTTCCTCAAAGCCCTCGAAGGGAAAAAACCGACGATCATCTATCCGATGCTTCCCGCATCAACAGCCACAACACCTAAAGTGGATGTCATTAACGACTAACCGCCTATTTTATTCCCGCATTCGCGGGAATATTCATTCACATTCAATCCCCTCAAACTCTTTTTTATACTCTTCACATTCACTTTTGGGCATCTGTAAAATCTGCGGTTTTTTCTCCGGATCCAGCCAGCCGAGCAATTCAACCAGCGCCGCTTCATCCATCGCCGTGCATCCAGAGGTCGGATGGTTGTCGGAATGGTTAAGATGGAGAAAAATACACGAACCTCTCCCCTTCACGTGATCGGTGTTATACCCGATCACGGCACCGTGGCGGTATACCTCATCGTCTCGGCGCATCCATTCAAAGCTTTTGGGCGCCGGGCCCTCATTGGAAATGATGCGGTTATAGCGCTCGTCTTCCGTGTCATCGACGCAGATCAGTTTTTCATCGGCATGCAGGTAGGGAAGTGCCGAATTGGGAACCGGGCCGTATCCGAAACTCGCTGTGATCGGAAACACTCCTGATGGCGTACGTCCGTCTCCTTCGAACTTTAAAGGTTCTTTTCCCGAACTGAATCCCATGCCGTTTCGTCCCAGTGTTACCACGACGGGAGTACCGATTTTTTCCCACTGTTCCTGTTTTTCATACCGCTGCAGCCGTGCAGTTGTGGCATTGAGGTCTTCCGATACGACGACCACAAGCTGTTCGGACGGAAAAATCAGAGAAGCAATAAAACTTAGAAAACTTTTAAACATTAATTCTTATCTTAGGATTTTTTAAAGTTAGGTAGTATAGCATATTGAAAAATCCAGGAGCGTGGACAAATGGCGGTTACCGTTCGTAAAGCGTCCGAGGCAGATATTGAGATTGTTGCCCAAGCGCTTCTGGAGAGTTCCAGGGCAGGGAAAAAAATAGGCCTTTTCGATTTGGTATTCAATACTTCAGACGAAAAAACACTTCTTGAACATCTCAGGGAGCTGGCTCTTACGCCCACAAAATGCTATTGCCACATCTCCAATTTTTTCATTGCCCTCTCCGGTTCTGAAAAGGTCGGGGTAATCTGCGGTTACGAACCGCGAATTGCAACACATGAAATTTTTTCCAAAGCACTCGAAGAGATCGGCTTTGACGAAAGCTATCATGAACGGATTGCCGCGTATCTACTGTGCGAGGGGGACGTCGACAATAAAACCTACGTTCTCGATTTTTTGATGGTCAAACCCGATTTCAAAACCATTGACGTTTACAAAGAACTAATCGGAAAAAGTATGCTTACGGCCCGTCTCAAAGGGTACCGCAAAGTACAGACCTCCATCGAAATCGGCTCAGTTGAGGCCGAAATGATCTACAAAAAACTGGGCTTCGATATCATCGACGAAAAACGGAGCGAATATTACAAAGAACAGTTTGAACGAGTCGGAATCATGCGGCTGCAGCTGGCACTCTAAAGGATTTTCATCGAATACGGAATTTTAGGGCTTCTCCCCCCGTTTGTAGCTATTGTACTGGCGCTTTTAAGCCGTTCTGTTTTTCTCGCGCTTGCGGCCGCCGTGTTCGTAGGAGAAGTGATCATCGCCGATTTCCAACCTCTTGACGCACTCATACTCGCAACGGAGCGTTTCAGTACCCTTTTGCAGGAGGCATGGGTCCTTAAAACGCTCGCATTTGCCGTTATGGTGGGATCGGTCATGCTCCTAATCGAGCGTAGCGGCGGCGTCAACGGACTGGTACACGAGCTGAGCATCAAACGGACATGGGTGAAATCGAAAAGGGGGGCACTGATTCCCAGTTTTATCGCGGGCACCGTTATTTTCATAGAGTCTTCCATCACGTCGCTCGTAGCCGGTGCTATCGGAAGGCCCTTTTGCGACCGTTACGGCATCAGCCGCGCCAAACTCGCTTTCGTATGCGATTCGACCTCGGCACCGGTATGCTCGATCATCACGCTTAACGGATGGGGAGCACTGCTGCTGGGTCTCATCGGGGGGCAGATTGCCGCGGGTCTCATCAGCGGCGAGAGCGCCGTCTGGCTTCTTCAGTCGATCGCTTTTAATTTTTACGCCTATATGGCTTTGATCGTCACCTTCCTGGCGGTGTGGTACGAAATTGATATCGGCCCCATGCGCAGCGCTATCGTCCATAAGCCTTCCGAAGCGTTTGCCGATGCCAACGGTTCCGTGGGCTTTTTTGTCTGGCCGATTGTGTGGATGATCGGCGGAGTGATCCTCTTTATGATCCTCACCGGCGGCGGCAACATTCTCAAAGGATCGGGATCAAGCTCGATTTTTTATACCCTCTCCCTGACGCTCATACTGATGTGGATCTACTACCGCTCCAAAAATGCCATGAGCACGAGCGAGTTTTTCAAAGCTGCGCTCTCCGGAGCGCGATCAATGGTTCCGATCGCCTCGATCCTCCTGTTTGCCTTTGCCATCGGGGGGGTATGTTCGGATATGGAAGTAGGCAACTACCTCGCATCGTTCGTCGGTGACTATCTCCCGCCCCAATATCTTGCCGCAGCGATCTTCGTTCTCGGGGGCATCATCGCTTTTGCTACGGGGACAAGCTGGGGAACATTCAGTATTATGCTCCCGATTGCCGTACCGCTGGCCGTCGCACTCGACGCGCCGGTCGCGCTCGTAATGGGGGCGGTCATCTCGGGCGGCGTGTTCGGAGACCACTGCTCTCCGATCTCCGATACGACGATCATCTCGGCGATGGCATCGGGATGCGACGTAGCCGAGCACACCAAAACGCAGCTCCCGTATGCCCTGATTTCCGCCGCGATGGCGTTGCTGCTGTTTATCCTTGTCGGAATCTTCTCATGAAAGCCAGATTGCTGCTGCTCGAAGACGATCCGAACCTCTCGGAGAGTGTCAGTGAGTACCTTGAAGAACACGGCTTTGAGGTCGTCCGCGTTTACGATGCGGCAAGTGCCGAAGACGCTCTGTTCGAACAAAAATTCGACCTGCTGCTTCTGGATGTGAACGTTCCCGGCGGAGACGGTTTTTCACTCCTGAAAGAAGCCCGAAACGGCGGTAACGCGACGCCGGCCGTTTTTATCACGTCCCGCAACGCGATGAACGATCTGGAAAAGGGGTTTGAAAGCGGCGGAGACGACTATCTGCGCAAACCGTTCGAACTCAAAGAGCTTCTGCTGCGGGTTCAGACGATTCTCAAACGCAATTTCTTTCACAATCCGACCGAAACGATCGATCTAGGCGGAGGAATTACCTACGATGTCGACAATCAACTCCTCCTTAGCGACGGGGTTGAACAGAGCCTTCAGCTCAAAGAGCATAAGCTGCTCAAACTCTTCATCCAGCACAAAAACGAACTGCTGCCACATGAAGTGATCATGGAACATCTCTGGGACTATGACGAAACTCCCAGCGACGGAAGCCTGCGCACCTACATCAAAACGCTGCGCAAATTGCTCGGAAAGGATCGAATTGTCAGCCACAAACGCCTCGGGTATCAATTTCGCTAAATACCGCACTCTCCGATCGTTTTTAGCCCTGTATGGGGTAATGAGCGTCTTGATCCTCACCCTTATCGGGACGCTGTATTACGAATCGATGAAAGGACAGATGCTCTCCTCCCATCGTCTGGCAATGCAGCTCCAATCTGAAAGCTATGTTCCCCGCCTTAAAACATGGCTCGAAAGCGGACACGACCTCCAAACATTTCCGAAAGATCTCGCCTACAGAACGGCACTGTACGGGTATGACAAAGATTTGCTTGTCGGAAATCTTCGCCAAACTCATCAGCGTTTCGATGAAAATATCGCCCTGCATAACGGCTTCATCCATCTCGTGATTCCCCTATCCCCCTATGGGCTTGGAGAATATTATCTCGTATTCGAAACCCGCGACGACGAACTGTGGCGGGAACAAACGCTTATCAACGCGCTTCTCTTCGGTACGGGGCTTTTTATCCTCTTCGCCCTCATCGGGTTTACTCTCTCTCGCATGTTTCTACGGCCGATGAACGACGCCATTACCCTGCTGGATGATTTTATCAAAGACACAACCCATGAACTGAATACGCCGGTGAGCGCAATACTGACCAACATCGAAGCCCTCAAAGAATCCGAATTGCCCCCTTCGGTGCAGAAGAAACTTGGCCGGATCGAAATCGCTTCCCGCACCATTTCGACGCTGTATGATGATCTCACCTACTTGATTCTCAATCACGATCTTGCCGTCCGCGACACCCTTCTGGATTTGAGTATGCTGCTGCACGAACGACTGGAGTATTTTCGCCATCGGATCGAACAAAAACAGATTTTACTTACCCTCGACATTGCCCCGCATATCTCGTATCTCATCGATGCGACCAAAGCCACCCGTCTCATCGACAACCTTCTCTCGAATGCGATCAAGTATAATCGGATGGGAGGAACGATCAATATTACGCTTCGTCCCGGGCTGCTGTGCATCGAAGACAACGGGATCGGTATTCCCGATGCGATGATCGAGCGGATTTTCGAGCGCTATACACGGGCCGACAAAAGCGTCGGAGGATTCGGAATCGGACTGAACATCGTCGCGATGATCGCCAAGGATTATCACTTAAAGATTACCGTCGAATCAGAGGAGAATAAAGGGACAAAGATTTGCGTAAGCTGGTATGGTATAAATTAAGTGCTACGTATAAAAATCATTTTGATCGGAAAAAGATGAACAAACCGTTGACCTTTCTAGTAGTGGGATTAAGCATGTTCCATCCTGCCGCCAATGCCGCAGACTGGGCGCTGATGTATGGGATGCACGATACGTTCGTCAGCGACGAAGATTCCCATACGGTCGGGGCGGATATCGGTATTTCCCTCAGTGCCCTCACCGATTCGGGAATCATGATGGGCGGCAGTTTGACCTTTTTTGCCGATTATGACCATGACGAACTGGATCCCGATTATAGTCCCTATTGGCATGAAGCCGATGCTCATATACAAGGAGATCTTTATCAGTTCACCCCCGCCATCGGGTTAGACTGGCTGGCACGATTTGACGGGAAGCAAAATACCGTCAGTGGGGTTGAAAAGCAGTTTAAACTCTTTGCCGGAATCGGAGCGCAATACGAGGCATCCGCTTTCAGTCTCGGTCTCAAAGCATTGGGCGGGTATTATAATCTGGAAATTGACGATGACGTACCCCGATCACGCGGGTATCCGACAAACGATCTGAAACACGACACGGCAGCCTACACCGTCTTAGCAGACGGCCAACTCAAACTGAATACAAAGACGGACGGATACATTCGCCTCCAGCAATACAGAGACAACGATCAATGGCTTGAAAATCAATGCGAGCTAACGGTAAGCTATGATTCGACCGAATGGATTAAAGGCAGTACCGTGTATATGAGCGCTGAATACACCCGATACAATCTTGACCCCTATCAAAAAGCAGGGCTTGCCTCTGTTTTGCCGTGGGACAGCGATACGCTTTTGCGTGTTTACATGAAAGTTCCGTGGAGAGAATAAGAAGAGTGAAAGGGGGAAGCCGTCCCCCTGCTTTATTTTAGTTTGGCGATATAATCGGCCAACGCTTTCATATCCGCGTCGCTCAAAGCGGCGGTTTGCCCTTTCATCAGAGCGCCCATCCCTTTCGTGTTACGGGTTCCGGCTTTGTACCCTTTCAGGGCATCGAAGGTTTTGTCCGAACTCCATCCGGCAATCACTTCGGATTTTCCCAAAGCCGCTTTTTCGGCTTTAGCCCCGTGACAGGCGGCACATTTTTGATACAAAGCGCCGGCATCCGCCGCGCTCAACATAACAGTAAGTCCGAGAAGTGCAATCAATGTTTTCATCATAAATCCTTTACGATATGTATGTGTTTGAGTCAGGCGCACCCATGCGCCGGCCTTGGAACCGATAGCGTATTAGCCGCAAGAGGGGACATTCCCCGAATCACTTCCGTACTCTTTGGCAAAATCGCCGACATCCTGAAGCTTTTCCTTCATTGAAGGGTTGCTCAGAACCGGAACCGCTGCGGGAAACCGCTCGCCGTATTCTTTGACAAATCCGGCTGCATCGTTGGCAAAAAGTTCCTCCCATTCGGCTACCGTATGTTCGGCAGCAAATTTTGTCCCGTTCATATTGCCGAATTTCGCTTTCAGCGTTTTAAGATAGACTTTTTGACCCGTTTTGGCATCGGCTTGCGCCATTGAAGCAGTCAGAGCGGCTGCGACCACTAACATAATCAGCTTTTTCATTTTCGACTCCTTGTTTCGAGAAGCTCTTTCGAATTTCTCTTTGGATAGGAGCAGTATAAAAAATGATTGTGAAGCGAATGTGAAGCGTTTAGAGAGTTTGAAGACGATCGAGCAAGAGGGTAATCTGTTTTTCCTGTTCATACAAAGCGAAGCTTTTTCGGACATACGCTTGAAGGAGGACTTTGAGGTCGTTGTTTCCCTCAAAATGGAAATCCTCTTTCATACCGTTCACCAGAAATTTGGCGAAATCATCCTCTACGTCGATATCGTAGCGTTTGGCGTTGATCGTCAAAGAGACTTTGGTTTTCACGCTCAGCCCAGCATGCTTTCGATTTTCGCGACAATGGCTTCGATCTCGGCATCTTTTTCAGCCAACTCGGCATTTTTGGCCGTCAATTCCGCGTCTTTGGCACGCAGTTCGCCGACAAGACGCTCGATCTCGTCGTCTTTTCCGCTTCCGTGAGCGCGGATTGCGACCATTTCCTGACGCAGCGTTTCGAGTTCTTCTTTCACGGTAGCGTACTTGGCGACCAAATCGTTTGTCAGGGTTTCGAGTTTTTCCATCGGTGTCGGATTAAAGAGCATAATTAGCCTCGGATAGTAATTTTTTCAATAGTTCTAGTAGTCATAATTCTAACACAATCTGCCTCAGGACACGCTATACTGACACAAAGGCCTGCTTACGCTTATACTATTCGAATTTCCTTTTGCAGTATTAGCCCAATCGAAGGAGAAAAAAATGTCTACCGTCATTCACAGAGCCCACGAGCGCGGTATTGCCGAGCATGGATGGCTTCACAGCCGGTTTAGTTTTTCGTTTGCGGAGTATCACAACCGAAACCGCATGGGTTTTGGAGTGTTACGGGTCATAAACGACGATGTAATCGAAGCGGAAAAGGGATTCGGCATGCATCCTCATCGCGATATGGAGATTGTCTCGATCGTCACCAAAGGCGCACTGGAGCACAAAGACTCCGAAGGAAACCACGGTATTATCCATGCGGGTCAGGTTCAGTACATGAGCGCCGGAAGCGGAGTGTTGCATTCGGAATTCGCGACCGATGAAGAGGATGCGGCACTCTTTCAAATCTGGATTCATCCCGATCGCAAAGGGGCACCCCCTTTGTACGACAACCGCGACTTTACCACCGTCGATCAACACAACCGCTGGGCCGCGCTCGTATCCGGAGACGGGAGAGATCATTCAATCCTGATCCGGCAGGATGCGGTGATCTGTTCAACCCATCTGGATAAAGATGCGCAGATCAGCGTTGCACCCGTCAAATCCTCCCATGGACGGCTTATTTTCGTGATGGAAGGCTCGATAGAGATTGCCGGCCATATTCTCAATGCGCGCGATGAACTACAAATCACGGATGAGAAGGAATACGCTCTGAAAGCACTAAGTGAGTCCAAAGTCTTGTTATTTGACGTACCGATGCACTAACCGTTTAAAAATCAATCAAACACAAAAGAAACACCATGAAAAAAACATTCTCTTCACTCTTAGCCTTCGCCCTTCTGGGCTCTGCATCGCTGTTCGCGGGAACCTATAACGTCGATCCCGAGCACTCTACCGTCGGCTTCAAAGTCAAACACATGATGATCTCCGACGTGAGCGGGAAATTCGACACCTTCAGCGGAGTGATCCACTACGACGAAAAAACGAAAACGCTCAAAGAACTGAACGGAAAAGTCGATGTCCATTCGATCAATACCGCCAATGAAAAGCGCGATGCCCACCTCAAAGCGCCCGACATGTTCGACGCCCAAAAATACCCCCTTATCACCTTTGCTCTGGATAAAGTCAAAGGAGATAAAGCCTATGGAAAACTGACAATGCACGGCGTCACCAAAAACGTCGTTCTCGATTATGAACACAACGGCCTCATCAAAGATCCATGGGGAAATCAACGGATCGGTTTAGGGCTCAGCGGGAAGATCAACCGTAAAGACTACGGAATCACTTGGAACAAAGCGATTGAAGCCGGCGGCGTAGCGGTAGGAGAGACGGTCAAGCTCGACATTCAGCTCGAAGGAATTCTGGCTAAATAAGCCGGAATCAGGAATAATTAACTCCTATTGCAAAGAAACGATTGGAAGAATCGGGTTTACAACCATACGCTTCGGCATACTTTCACTTCCCATTTAGCGATTAACCAAGTTCCTCTATTCGCGATCAAAAAATGGATGAACCACCGGGATATCAATATGACATTGAGATACGCGAAGCTTGCCCAAGCCAATAAGGTTTCGGCGGTGGAGAAGATTTATTGAACTAGGTGAAAATTATAGTAAACTTATAAGTCACTAAAAACAAGGATGAAAAATCAAATGCGTATAGTTGAATTAAAAATTTATAGCCCTAGATGGGGACACCATGATATATACGAAATTGAACTTGCTAAAGATAAAATGACAATCACACATAATATAAGTAGTGCTATTTGTACATGGAGAGATAATTTAGACCCTGTATGGTCTGGTAATAATCTAGAAGACATCTTGCGAAATGATGCAATATACCCTCCTGCCATTTTAAATGATTTACTCGAACATGTATGGGAAGCTTGGCGTAATGGTTATTTGAAGGATGAGTCCGTCGATCAGGAATTGCATGCTGTCGAAGAATGGTTAAATACCATCACAGAAGCTAAACCAAAAACAGAATTTTGGGAGAGATATTTTTAATTGACTATTTCCGAAACTAAAGTGCAGCAGAGCTTAGAAATATAGAGATAGCAGATAAATGAAACTGTTTTGGGATTTCCTAGATAACGAAAAAAAAATCTATGCTATTGCAGCTTCCATCATTTTCATCATTGGTTTTTTAGTTGGCATTATTGTAAATTTTTCAGATTTACCATTCATTCCCACACAATTCAAAATGGCAGCAAAAGTTTACAAAGCAGATGTCATACCTTTAGAAAATGCAACATATAATGCAACTGGTTTACTATCAAATATAGAGCCACTGATGAACAACCCTAATGAAAGATTAATTTGCATTTCAGAAAATGCTAATTATATAATTAGTTTAAACAGTTATGAGGCTTCAAATTTTCAATCACCAAATTTGAACATCATTAAAGATGGGCAACAAGTAAATTTAGAAAATTGTAGATTACTCTCTGATCTCGAAAAAGAAAACTTTAATATTAGTGAAGGGTGGGGAGAAAAATTAATAAAAAGACTATAGCTCTCTTTCGAGAAAGTTTGAAAGCCATTAAAAATGGACATCTTTCGAAAAAATGACCAATTCATTTGCTCTGCAATGTCCTAAACAAGTTATTGACTGCATTTCATAGATCAGGAGGTTGAATAAGATATGCAAAAAAAATATTCCCTATCATTGTTATCCATTATATCTATTACATTAATTGCTTTCACACCTATTGAGAATAATTTTTTCAAAATTGACAAACTACTATCAATCGAAATTAATAAACCTACTAATCAAGATGAAAATGTTGAAAATGCAAAAAAGAAAACAGCTTTTCTTGCAGGTTTCATAGCCGTTGAAGGTTCAGATCAAATTATAGACACCAACATTTATAACGATGGAAGATCTTTTCTTTCAACCATTGATCAATTAGAAGCAAAAGCGAAAGTTTGTGGATTTACCGATAAATTAATGTTTGATCATCTTCGAGATATGACAATACCAAAAGTTGATAAATTTCAAGACTATGTACGAATGAGAACTCAATTAGAAGCTCATCTCGAAACGACTCCAATACTTTTATCAGCTTATAAAACTGGAGTAGACTTAGAAGTTCTTTTAAAAACTGTATATAGCAATAACCCTGCATATGGTACTATTCAAAAATTCCACAATGATTTACAAAAAGATATGAAAAATGCCAATATCAATCTAAGTCTTTCTGATTTATCATCTGATTCCGAAATTAATATTCAGAATCTTCAAATGGAATATTTTGAATTATTCCGTACTATTCAAAAAAGTCAAAAAATTTAAAATATTGATTTAATAAAAACTAAGGCGTAATGATGAATGTTTGTATGCATGATGTTGGAAATGGTCTTAATCTTTTCGTCAATCACAAAATGATGATTGATTTTGGTGGTGATATAGACAAGATTTCAAACTATCATTACCATCGATGTTGTAGATGCTATCCTGTTCATCATATTGAAACATTTGTATTGTCACACTTTCATGAAGATCACTACAATGGTCTCTTTTTTTTAAATCATTCGTTGTTTAATTTGAAACAGGTTTATTACCCGGGAATACCTACTATCATCGATAAAAATGGTAAGAATATTGGAATTACTTTTTTTTCTTATCTAATGGCAATGAATCATTATATTACACTCGGAACCAGTAGTGGTTCCGCTGCTGCTGACTTGATTGAACAATTACGTCAAGTCAGCACAACGGCTTTTCAATATGCACCTTTATTTAAGGGAGATACATTCAATCATAATGGTACAAAGTATGAAGTATTATGGCCTCCAAGAATTATAAATATAAAATCTCATACGAATGGAAAGACTTTAGATTCAGAAGATAAAGTGATTATTACAAAAATAAAAAAAGCGATTGGAGCTTTTGAAAAAGCAAAAGTCGAACATCCAGAATTAGACGAATTAGCTGAAAAATATTCCAAAGCTATAACTGAAAAATACAAGCATGAAAATCCCACACATGAAGAAAAATATAACTATCCTAATGCCAATATGAATAGCACTGATATAAAACTAGACAAAGAACCATTCACAAATGAGCCAACGGGCGTAAGTGAACTACCTCCTTTAGTAAAAACAGCAAATGATGCTTTACGTACAGCAGCTAATGATCTTAGTTTAGCTTTTAAATCAGAAAATAACAAAATACTTTTTTTAGGTGATTTAGAAACAAATCAAATTAATCGGGTGTGCCAATCTTTATCTAGAAAACAATTTGATGTTTTTATCACTCCTCACCATGGAACACACAAAGGAGGAGGTATGAAACTTCTCTCAATAAAAATTGCTTTATCTTCTGTTGGTAGCTTATACAAAGGCTATGTGAAAAATCCTGATTTAAAACACATTACTAATAAATTAGATACATACAACGATGGTTGTATACATGCTTATATTCATCATTCTTCAATTGATATTGAAAGGTGTAAATATAGTTCCAAAACAATATGATTTCCACTAAAACCTCACCCATATACCTCACACACATTCTTGACAGCTTATGAATAGTTATTTCATAGTATTTACATATGTCCCAAAAAGATAAACAGTATTGTAATTTTTCCCATCATATTGAAGGTTCTTACGTCCATTAATTTTTAGCATCACTTGAATGTCATACTTATAATCATTGAGTTTAATTTGCACTTTATCGGTTGGAACTGCAAAAACTAATGCCATTCTATTGTGGACATATCCATCTTTAATGCTTTTACACTCACCAACTGCTTGCTCCATTTCTGACTCAATATTGTTTTTATTTACATTCTTAGTCTCATGATCTCTAAGATATTTTGATTCAACAAGATACTTAATACCATCGATTGAAAAATAAAGATCAGCACGGCTATAGTCTTTTTGCCCACCACCTTTAGTTGTTGTATATTCGGATATTGCTACTCCACCTACTTTCCAAATTGCACCAACTAAACAACTTATATTAGCCATTTCATTATGCCAATAAGCAGAATCATTAAAACCATTCGCTTCTAAATATTGCTTATTGTTTTCAATCCATTGCATTATTATGGATTCCCATTTATCAGCATTTTTAACTGTTGATTTCACATTTACATAAATCTCATACGTATTACACATTTTTTCTCTTTCAATAATTTACATTTTAGTAAAACTCACTAGCAATAGCATAATAGTTTTTTACTTAGATTCTCGGCAGCGTATAGGTAGAGACTCCACATCTAATCTGCCCTAAAATCCAAAGAGAAAACAGCATTTGCGCTATAATTTCACATCTATTTTTGAGGGTTTCTTTTGCCGATTTTTAAAGTTCATACCCCCTACCAAAGTGCCGGCGACCAGCCTGTCGCCATCGAAGCACTCAGCAGCGGTATCAAGCGGGGCGAACGTTACGTCGCCCTCGAGGGGGTGACGGGATCGGGCAAAACGTTCACGATGGCCAAGGTGATCGAGAGCGTCCAGCTGCCGACCATCATCATGACCCACAACAAGACCCTCGCGGCGCAGCTCTACAGCGAGTTTCGCTCGTTTTTCCCCGAAAACCACGTCGAGTATTTCATCAGCTACTACGACTACTATCAGCCCGAGGCCTACATCCCCCGTCAAGATCTGTTTATCGAAAAAGACAGTTCGATCAACGACGAACTTGAACGTCTCCGTCTCTCGGCCACCGCAAACCTGCTCAGCTACGATGACGTCATCGTCGTCGCTTCCGTCTCCGCCAACTACGGGCTTGGTGACCCGGAAGAGTACGAGAAGATGGTACAGGTCATCGCGCTGGGCGATGAGATGAACCAAAAAAAGCTTCTGCTGCGCCTTGTCGAGATGGGGTATGCGCGCAACGACAGCTATTTCGAGGGGGGGCATTTTCGCGTCAACGGCGAAGTCGTCGACATCTTCCCGCCGTACTGGCAGGATCAGGCGCTGCGGATCGAGTTTTTCGGCGACGAAGTGGAACGGCTGGCGCTGTTCGAACCGCTGAACAACAGCGTCGTGCAGACGATCGAGACGATCACGATCTATGCCACCAGCCAGTTCGCCGTCGGGCAGGAAAAACTCTCCCGCGCCATCAAACGGATCGAAGACGAACTGGGAGAGCGGCTTGCCGAATTGAATAAACAGGGAAAAATCGTCGAAGCCCAGCGGCTCAAACAGCGCTGCGAATTCGACCTTGAAATGTTGCAGGCAACGGGAATGTGTAAGGGAATCGAGAACTACTCCCGCCACCTGACCGACAAAAAACCCGGAGAAGCCCCCTACACCCTGCTCGATTATTTTGCTCTGCACCATGACAAATACCTCATCATCGTGGATGAGTCGCATGTCAGTCTCCCGCAGTTTCGAGGTATGTTTGCGGGCGACCGAAGCCGCAAAGAGGTTCTGGTCGACTACGGCTTCCGCCTCCCAAGCGCTCTGGACAACCGGCCGCTGATGATCGATGAATTCATCGAAAAAGCGCCTCACTACATGTTCGTCTCCGCTACCCCTGCCGCGCAGGAACTGAATTTGAGCACGACGCTTGCCCATCAAATCATCCGTCCGACCGGTCTGCTCGACCCCGAGATCACGATCAAACCCAGCACCAATCAGGTCGAAGACCTCCACGATGAGATCAAAAAAACGGTCGCCCTCGGCGACCGTGTCCTGGTTACGGTATTGACCAAAAAGATGGCCGAAGCCCTTACCAAATACCTCGCCGATTTGGGGATCAAAGTGCAGTACATGCACTCGGAGATCGATGCGATCGAACGCAATCAGATCATTCGGGGTTTGCGCGTGGGCGATTTTGACGTGCTCGTCGGAATTAACCTCCTGCGCGAAGGTCTTGATCTCCCCGAAGTAAGTTTGGTAGCCATTCTCGACGCCGACAAAGAAGGTTTTTTACGCTCCGAAACGTCGTTGATCCAAACAATCGGACGGGCGGCAAGAAACGAACGCGGACGGGTATTGCTCTATGCCGACAAAATGACGGGATCGATGGAGCGGGCGATCAAAACGACGACGGAACGGCGTGCCAGACAAGATGCCTATAATAAAGAACACGGCATCACCCCGACAACGACGAAACGCTCCCTCGATGAAAACCTCAAACTCGAAGACCCCGCCGAACTGTACAACCGTTCTAAAAAAGCCAAAACGCTTCCCGCCGCCGAACGAAAAAAACTCGTTGACGAGCTCACCGCCAAAATGAAAGAGGCGGCGAAAAAACTGGAATTTGAAGAAGCGGCGCGTCTCCGCGACGAAATAGCAAAAATAAGGAAATTGTAAAATGGATAATATGCTCAGCAACCTGTCGACATACGGATATGTCGTCTTGTTTCTCTACTCGCTGGGAGGCGGTTTTGTCGCCTTGCTGGGAGCGGGAGTACTCAGCTTCATGGGTAAAATGGATCTTTCCCTCTCGATTGCCATTGCCTTCGCCGCCAATTTTATCGGCGACGCGCTGCTGTTTTACATGTCCCGCTATCACAAAACGGAGATGATGGAATATTTCAAAAAACACCGCCGCAAACTTGCGTTTTCGCATCTGTTGATCAAAAAGCACGGCGCCTGGATTATCATCATCAAAAAATTCATCTACGGACTCAAGACGCTGGTACCTCTTGCCATCGGCTTGACGAAATACGATTTTTGGAAATTCAGCGGCTATAACGCGCTCGGTGCCGCCATCTGGGCGGTCGTTATCGGAGGGGGAAGCTATTTGGGCGGAGGTGCTTTGCTCGAAGGGTATGAGCTGGTTGCCGACAAACCCTATCTTGCACCCGTCATGCTGGTCGTTGTCGGAGGGAGCCTGTGGATCTATTTTTCACAGGCCACCAAAAAGAGATAAAAATAAAAAGCTATCGGTTAAAACAATAACTTTTCGTCGGTTTTCGGCGCTTCTTCCTGCGTCACGTCAGGAGCTTTTGAGGTATCGGTGAATGCTTCGGTTACATTTCCGTCTCCGCCGGTCGTCATGTCGTATACTCCGGCTGGGCGGTCAAAATAGCGCTTGGTATTCGGATAGATGCGAAGCATATCTTCGTAAAAATAACGGAAAACCTGTCCGGCAGCCCGCCCCCCGGTCTCACTGCGGCGCATCGGCGTATTGTTGTCATTACCGAACCACACGACCGTCTCGACGCTCGGAGAATACCCGGCGAACCACGCATCGACGTTTTTATTCGTCGTCCCGGTTTTCCCGGCGATCTCGATTCCCGCTACCCGTGCCGACGTACCCGTTCCGTAGCTGACGACATTTTTCAAAATCGACGTCATCAGATAGATCTGTTCGGGGGTGTTGACCTGACGGCGTTTGTTTTCATAGCGAATCCGCTCTCCGCTCGGCGTCACCACTTCACGTACCAAAATCGGATTGGTCAGTCCGCCGCCGCTTGCGAACATCGTATAGTATTTTGCCAGATCCAGCGGAGAGATCATCATCGTCCCCAGAGCCAGCGATAAATCCGGCGGGAGATTTTCGACGATGCCGTATCGACGAAGCCCCTCAACCACTTTCTGAAATCCCATATCGCTGACCATGTTGATCGTAGCAAGGTTCCGTGAATGGGTCAGCGCGTCGCGGATGGTTACCATCCCTTTGTATTCGTTTTTGTAGTTTTTAGGCTGCCACGTCTTCTCTTCGCCCCCTTCACCCGCATACGTATAGGTACGGGCGATGTCGGGAACCAATGATGCGGGAGACATCCCGCTGTCGAGCGCTACTTGATAAATGAACGGCTTGAACGCCGATCCGGGCTGACGTTTGGCCTGTGTTACACGGTTAAAAGGGCTGAGTGAATAATCATACCCCCCGACCATTGCCAGAATCTCTCCGGTATAAGGATCAAGACTGACAAGCGCACCGTTGAGCTGACGCTGCATGTTCTCATCCAGATCCCCCGCTTCCTGAGCCCGTTTGAGAATCTCGTCACGCCCCGATTGAAGCGCTTTATATCCGGCTTCCTGAAGCCTCATATCGATCGTCGTATAGACTTTGTACCCGCCGCTTCGGATGTCGGGAAACGCATCGCCGAGCTGGCGCATAACTTCATCGATGATATAGGGACCGGAGTTTTTGCTGAGGGTGTCGTTGTAGACTTTCGGACGTTCCTGAGTCGCTTTCTCATACGTCGCCTGATCGATCCATCCCAGCTCATACATCCGTCCGATGACACGATTTGCACGTCCCAAAGAAAGCTCGTAATTTCGGGTCGGCGAATAAAAGTTCGGTGCTTTCGGAAGCCCTACAAGCATCGCCGATTCTTTGAGGGTCAAATCTTTAAGCGGCTTTCGAAAATATCCGTCCGAAGCCGTTTTGATCCCGTAGTAGCCGTGCCCCAAATAAATTTCGTTGAAATAGCGTTCCAGAATCTGCTCTTTGGTCAATTCCTGCTCAATTCGGATCGCATACAGCACCTCCTTGAACTTGCGCGAGAATTTTTTCTCGCGGGTGAGAAGGGTATTTTTGACCAGCTGCTGTGTGATCGTACTCGCCCCCTCTTTCAGTTTTCCGGCAGTAACGTCTTTAATGATCGCCCGCATAATGGCATCGGGATTAACGCCGTGGTGTTCGAAAAACATCGTATCTTCGATTGCCAGAAGCGCTTCGATCAGACGCGGAGGGATATTTTCGTACGAAACGTAATAACGGTGTTGATCGCTGAACAGGTTGGCAATTTTATTGCCGTTGCGGTCGTACACTTCTGTCGTCAGACGCGGCTGATAGTTGATCAAGCGTTGGGTTTCGTATTCAAACGTGTAAATAAGATAACCCAAAAAGCCGACGGGAATCATAATCATGATTCCGATTAAAATCAAAAAATATTTTTTCATTCGGGCTTTTAGAGATAATTGTTCAGGTTCATAAAGGTTCATCAAATTCTAAATCCTCTGGTTTTAAACTCGGCGTCAATCAACGCTTGGGTGTAGCTCTCTTTGGGGTTTGCCACGACCTGCGCCGTTTTCCCCGTCTCGACGATCCGCCCGTGGCGAATGACGCACATATCATCGCACAATGCCGATGCAACCGCCATGTCATGGGTTACAAACAGCATTGAAAAATTCATTTTTTCCTGTAGCTCTTTTAATAAAACGATCATTGCCTCTTTCGACACGGCATCAAGTGCCGTCGTCGGCTCATCCAGCAACAGCAGTTTCGGATCACCGCAGAGCGCAATGGCGACAACCACACGCTGAAGCTGACCGCCCGAGAGTTCCGGCGGATAACGCTCCAGCAGTTCTTTCTCCAGCCCCAGCAATTCAAAAAGCTCTTCGCTCCGCTCCTGCGGAACAAAAAGCTGATTCTTGATTTTTGTCAACGGCGAAAGAGCCGTAAACGGGTTTTGAGGAACCAGAGCAACGCTCTTTCCGGATTGCCATTCAAATCCGCATTGTTTTTCAAGCATTACCTCCAGCGTCGGTTCCAGCAAACCGAGCAACGATTTCAGGGTAAGCGACTTGCCGCTGCCGCTCTCCCCCACCAGTGCCAGAGAGCGCCGAATCTCCAGGGCAATATCGACGAGCACGTTCTGGTCATGCGTGATTTTCAGCCGATCAATCAGGACGGTATTCATCGCGATATTTTATCCAATATCGGCCCAAAACGCTCACATACCTGACGCAAAAGGCTTTCATCGATATCGAGTCTGGCGATAAGACGGATGATCGCTTTTTTCACCGTCGGCTGCCGAATCGCCCCGACATGAATTCCGAACTCGTTTTTCAAGTCCTCCTGAAGGCGCATCACTTCGCGGTTGTCGCCGATTTCGAGAGGAACGATCAAGCCGGGAACGCTGATTCCAAGCACATCATACACAATCTTTTGGCGGATTGAAATTTTCTTTCTGAGCTGTGCCGCATGGGCTAGAATGTATTCCAGAGCATGATAGGCCAAGGCCGTATCGTACAGCGAAGGGGCGGTAGCGTAGATGACATTTTTGGCGCGGTTAATCAGATATTCGCCGATGTGCGCAGAGCACAATGCATACGCGCCGAAGCTCCCGTATGCCTTCCCCAGCGTCCCCATCTTGACCATCAGCGGTGTCGGTGCTATCTGATAGTAATCCAAAATACCCATCAAGTTTTCCCCGATGACGCCGCTGCTGTGGGCTTCGTCAAGAATCAATATCGTATTATGGGAAATTGCCAGTTCGAGTATCTCGCGGCGGACCGTATCACCCCCCATGGAGTATATCCCCTCTACCGCGACGATAACCCGACGGTCCCTGTAACGTTCCAGTGCGGTTTGCACAAACTCCGTGTCGTTGTGCGGGAAAAAATGCACTTCCCCTTCGCACAATCTGGAGGCGATAATGCCGCTCGCATGGTAATCCTCGTCCATCAAGAGCACATCCCCCTTGCGCACAAGCGCTTCGATCAGGCCGATGTTGGCGTTGAAACCGCTCCCCATAACAATCCCCGTCTCGAACCCGTTTGCTTCGCACAGCGCTTTCTCAAACGCGGCATGTATCGGATGGTATCCTCCCACCAGCATCGACGCTTTAGGGGCATGATACGGGTAACGCGATAACGTCTCGCAGGCTTTGAGATGCAGCTCTTTGAGGTGCGCAAGCCCCAGATAATCGTTGGATGCCGCATCAATCAGCGCGTCATCGGCAACGAGCCGTTCCCGGTAACGACCGGAACGTTTAAGCGCCTTGAGTTCGTTTTCGTAAGGATGCATCATCGCTGGAGGGGAAGCTGCGCTATGTATTCGCGGATTTCGCTGATCCGCTCCTCATCCGCCGGGTGGGTGGATAAAAAGGCGGGAGGTTTTTGAGAACTTTTCGACAGACGCGCCATATTTTCCCAGAAACGCAGAGCCTGCAAAGGGTTATATCCCGCTTTCCACATCAGATAGATACCGATCTGATCGGCTTCGTGTTCGAATTTGCGGCTGTAAGGGAGGATCAATCCTATCTTTGAGGTGATCCCGTATGCCTGAGAATAAAGATTCTGGTACTGCGAGGGGATATTGAGAGCGGTTGCCAGCACCTGCGCACCGATGTTGCTCGCCGTCTGCATCGAAAGGCGCTCGGCACCGTGCCGCGCAAGCGCATGCGCGATCTCGTGTCCCATGACGGTGGCAATCTGATCATCGTTTTCGGCGATTTTCAAAATCCCCGTATAGAAAAAGACCTTTCCGCCGGGAAGACAAAAAGCGTTTGGCGTGGCATCGTCGATGACGTGAAACTCCCACGCAAAATCGCTCCGTCCGCTGACCGCGGCAATCCGCTGTCCGATCCGTCTGACCCGCTCCTGAAGTGCCCTGTCCTGACTCAGCTTGGAGCTTTGAAGCACTTTTTGCGCTTCGCTCGCTCCCAGATTCATCTCCTGATCGGTCGAGATCATCATAAACTGCGTCCGGTTCGTCACCGGAGTCGTAGCGCATCCGCTTATCAGTGCCGCCGCAAGGATCAACACACGTAACGTCATATCAGGCCTCCTCCATGAACATTCTGAGGATTTCGACGGAGAGTCCCATCGCGGTGCTCTCGAATCCCCGCACTTCCCGGATATAAGGTTTGCAAAACCCCTCCACCATGCACGCTCCGGCTTTTCCGCGCCATTGCCCGCTGTGCAGATAACGCTCCACGTCCGCAGGATCGAACGGGTCAAAAAAATAGCGTGTCACGGAGATATCCACCAACTCCAAGCGGGGCGTTTTGTAGATCATACAGGTAATGATATCGGTTTCCGAACCGCTTTGGGTACGAAGAATGTCTCTCGCATCGGTTTCGTCTTTGGCCTTGCGCAGGATTTTCCCCTGTGCCGTTACGACCGTATCGGCTACCAAGAGAGGGTAATCGGCACATCCGAACCGTTCCAGATTCACTTTGTATTTTCCCAGCGTAGCCTGATAAACGAAATTTTTGGGAGAAGATGCACGTATGGAGTCCTCATCGAAATCGATGGATTCCTGAATAAAAGGGATATTTGCATTCCGGAGCAGTTCGGCACGGGTAACCGATCCAGAAGCGAGACGCAGCATTGGTTAGTACGCGTTTCTAAGAACGACGCCGATAAAAATCGCGATTACCCCGAGGCCGATATTGACGGGGACCATGTATTGGGCAATCACGCCGAGCATCTTTTTGGCCTCGTCGACATTACCCAGTTTGAGAGCTTTTTCGGCTTTTGAGCGGCGAAACATCATCGCGCCGAGATTCAATGCCATAACAAGCCAGATCGCTTCTTTGATATGAACCGTGTTGTAGAGGCTCATGGCATAATCGTCGATCACGTTGCCGGACGCATCCAGTGCCGCAGCACGGAATCCAAGCCCGACCGCCATGAAAATCGCCGTTACCAGCAAAATAACGACAAACGGCCATACGATGCCAAAAAGACGCTTGAGAGTGTGCGCCGCACGTTCCAAACGCAGCTTCGGATCGGTAATCAGGCTAAGAGACTGATGCGTCGCAAAACGGATCGCAATCATCCCTCCGACCCAGATAACGGCACTGAGAACGTGCAAAAAAACGATCAGATTGCGGTGATCGGCAAACGTTTCGACAATAAATTGCTTCATTTGCTAAGTTCCTGCGTGACATAGGCCACTGCCGCCTCTTTGGCTTCACCCATCTTGGAAGCGTCTTTACCGCCCGCCTGGGCGAAGTCGGGACGTCCGCCTCCGCCTCCGCCGAGGATCGGCGCAATCGCTTTGATCCAGTCTCCCGCTTTGAGAGTCGTGTTCTTCGCGCCTGCGGCGAGAAGAACTTTGTCGTCTTTGATTTGGAATAGCATTACCGCGACCGATTCATGAGTATTTTTGAGTTCGTCAATCCGCTCTTTAATATCTCCGGCGCCCAACTCGGCGACAACCACAGCCGTGCTGCCCATCATCGTGACACCGAGTTCTTCTTTGGCGCTTGAAGCCAGTGCCGCCATGTCGGTTTTGAGGGTTTTCACCTGCTCTTTAAGGCGCTCGATTCCTGCCAATACATCCCGGTTTTTGACGGAAGCTTCAACCTCTTCGAGAAGATGGCGCTGCGATTTGAACAGATTGTAGGCCGCGTTGCCGCACACCGCTTCGATACGGCGCACACCCGCACTCACTCCGCTCTCTTTGACGATTGCGAATGTTCCGATGGTTGCAGTATTATCAACGTGGATACCGCCGCAAAACTCGACCGATGCCGACCCGAAATTGACGACACGAACCGTATCGCCGTACTTTTCGCCGAATTGCGCTTTGGCGCCGCTCTTTTTGGCCTCGTCGATGCTCATTTCGCGCGTTGTACCTTCCAACGCATGGAAGATATGGTAGTTGACCCGTTCTTCGACGAGAGCAATCTCTTCGTGGCTCATCGCTTTGGGATGCGAGAAGTCGAAACGGAGGCGGTTATGTTCGACCAGTGAACCGGCTTGAGAGATGTGCTCTCCCAGAATTTCGTACAGTGCCGCATGAAGCAGGTGCGTCGCCGAGTGGTGTTTGGCAATCTCGTTGCGTGAAGGGTCCACAATCGCCTCTACCGTCTCGCCGACACTGAGCGTTTCTTTCGTTTCGATGTGCGAGAGGTTCAGACCGTGGAATTTTTTCGTGTCCAGCACAACCGCTTTGTCACCCAATACGCCGCTGTCGCCGCATTGTCCGCCGCTCTCCGCATAAAACGGAGTTTCTTCGAGCAATACCCACCCTTTTTGGTGTGCGTGAAGCTGATCGATGCGTTCAAAGTTTTCGCCCAGAAGCGCCTGCACTTTGACCGGCGCTTTGGTGTAACCGTATCCGATGAAGGTGTTGACGCCGAACGTTTCGAGAAGGGTTTTGAAGTCCCCTTCAACATGGGCGTCGCCCGAGCCTTTCCATGCCGCTTTGGCCCGCTCGCGCTGAAGGCTCATAAGCCGTTCGAACGTATCGACGTCAAGGCCCATAGCTTTCTCGCGAAGCATATCTTCGGTCAAATCAAGCGGGAATCCGAACGTGTCGTAGAGTTTGAAGGCTACTTCGCCGCTGAAGACATCCTTGGTGTTTTTGAGTTCTTCGTTGAACAGTTCGATTCCCGACGCGATGGTTTTGAAAAACCGCTCCTCTTCGAGCATGATTTGCTCTTTAACGACGGAGAGCTTTTCGACAATGTAAGGGTACTGTTTCCCCATCACTTCGGCGACGGTGTCCGCGACTTCAAACATAAACGGCTTCGTAAAGCCCAGAAGGTATCCGTGGCGTACCGCGCGGCGAAGGATACGGCGCAGTACATAGCCGCGCCCTTCATTGCTGAAGTTCGTCCCCTGTGCCAGAAGGAACAATACCGTACGGATGTGGTCGGCGATAACGCGATACGAGGCCCCCGTCGCATAGACGTACGGCTTGCCGATGAGGGCTTCAACTTTGCGAATGATCGGCATGAACAGCGAACTGTCGTAGTTGCTCGTCACCCCTTCGAGGACTGCGGTTGCCCGCTCCAGCCCCATACCCGTATCGATAGAAGGCTTCGGAAGCGGTTTAAGTTCCCCTTTGGCGTTGCGCTCGTATTGCATGAAAACGAGGTTCCAGATTTCCAGGAATCGGTCACCGTCTCCTCCCATGTAGTCCTCGGGACCGTTGAAGTGCTCGGCGCCCTGATCGACGAAGATTTCCGAACACGGACCGCACGGTCCCGTATCGCCCATCTGCCAGAAGTTGTCCTTGTCCCCCAGACGCATAATGCGATCGGCGGCAATGTGCTTTTTCCAAATTTCTTCGGCCTCGTCGTCGCTTTCATGGACGGTGACCCACAGTTTATCAACAGGGAGCTTCATCACTTCGGTGACGAATTCCCACGCATAGGCAATCGCCTCTTCTTTGAAATAGTCGCCAAAACTGAAGTTTCCGAGCATCTCGAAGAACGTATGGTGACGCGCCGTATGGCCGACGTTTTCCAAGTCGTTATGTTTTCCGCCGGCACGGACACAGGTCTGAGCGCTGGTCGCGCGCGGGTTCGCAGGAATAGGGATGTCTCCCGTGAAGATCGACTTGAACGGAACCATCCCCGCATTGGTAAAGAGAAGCGTCGCATCATCAGGAACGAGGGGTGAACTCGCTACGCGCTCATGTTGTTTTGATTCGAAAAAGGCCAAAAAGGCTTCGCGGACATCCATCATGGGTTACTCACACTTGTCATAAAATTG
>NZ_JQGL01000115.1 GCF_000747095.1 Sulfuricurvum sp. MLSB | reverse complement strand
AGACAAGACTGAAACTGATCTTCATGTTCACGAATTACCTCCAATACCTACTGTTATACTCAATAGGAGATGACCGAAGTGATGCAGGACATATCCGCCCCTCAGTGTGAGATATTCGAGTCCACTGCATCAGTAAGTCTATTTCTCGGAGGCACTGGATCTGGGAAAACTCATTTAGCAGGGATTATTACACGACGCATGATCGCCGAATTTCCTCATGTACGTGGTTTCGTGGGGGCAAATACTTATGCACAGCTGGACACCAGCACGCTTTTTCGCATACGTGAATATTGGGGTTCAGTAGGAATAACCGAATGGACAAAGGAAAACCCATCGGGGTGTTATGTTTCTGGACATGAACCTCCGCCACATTGGAAGAAGTGTTTGAGGAACTTTGACCGCTTTACGAATATTATCTCGTTCAATAACGGACACTTGATTTTTACCGGCTCTTTGGACAACGCAATTATGCATTCTGGCAAAGAGTTCTCTTATGCGATATTGGATGAAACAAAGGATAGCCGGGAAGAAGATGTGAAAGAAGTTATTATAACAAGGTTACGCCAACCAGGCATTTATTTAATCGACGGAGAGTTAAAGCCCGAAGGTGAACAATCGCAGCAGTTCAACCCACTTTATATTATGACCTCACCGGCTAAAGTTGAGTGGCTTAATAAGTGGTTCTCATTAGATGACTATGTTCAGGAGATTGAAAGTAAGATATATTCTCGAAGTGATTTCTTTTTTAAGCGTATAGGTAATAAGTTTGCAGTTATTTCATCAACTTATCACAACGTTCATAATGTAGGTGAGAATTATATTCAGAACATCTTAGACAATAATTCAAAGGAAAGGGGCAAGGCATTAGTTTTTGGTACGCCTTTTATGACCTTGGGGGGAGAGTTTTATTCTTCATTTGATCGTCTTAAACACGTCGGCAAATGCACCTACGACAAAACTAAGCCTTTACATATCTCGTTTGACCAGAACTCAGTTCCTTATAACTCCTGTTCTATTTGGCAGTTTGAGCGCAAAGAAGATATTTGGTGGTCGTATTGCATTGATGAAATCGCTCTTGAGAACCCTCGTAACTCAACTGAAGAGGTGTGCGAAGAGATACTGATGCGATATAATGCTCATAAGTCAGCTATTTACTACTACGGTGACGCATCGGGTAAGGCACGTTCTACAATGAACAAAGAGTTTAAACATCATTACGAGATCATAGAGTATAAGTTAAGGAGGTTTCTTGTC